>JACTVF010000497.1 GCA_019695435.1 Methanoregulaceae archaeon
TAAGTGGGCAATCGGTGGGCCGCCGGTACCTATCGCGCGGCAAGGAAAAGGCGTCTCCGGGATCGAGGCGTGTCCATAGCGTCGTTGCGAGCGACGGGATTCCTGGCGCGTTGCTCGTGATCGTCTCGATCCTGTGGCTGTTCTCGCTGAGTTCGCTCCACGCGACTCAGGGTTCTCCGACGGGGGGCTTTACATACCTGCTCGGCCCAACGGGGGCGAGGGTCCTGCACGTCACGTTCGGTTCAGTTGTACGTGGGCTGCTTCGTCATCCGATGTCCGCGCTCCGAACAGTCGCGTCGCACAGCTGGAACCTCTGGGCGAGTTCCTCCGGGGCCGGGTTCTTCGGCCTGCTTACGTCGGTTGGGTTCTTGATGGCCGCGCCAACACTGCTGCTCGACTATCTCTTGGTGGGCCAGAATTCCTCCGGCCCCACTTTCCAGAACATTCCGGCGTTCATTTTCATCGCTCTTGGCACAGCCGGCTTTATCGCTTACCTCGTCAGGCGCCGGAAGACCTTCGTCGTGGGTCTGACCGTCTGCGCGCTCGTCATTGCCAACGAGGTGGGCTGGTTCGCGGTGTGGTTTCCGAAGACACGTACGCACTGGGTGGAGACGTCGACCGCAGCCGCCTCGGTCATCTGGCGGGCGGAACGCGTCATCCCAGCGAGTGACGAGGTCGTGATGACGAACGGTGTGGCCGGACCATTCGGCGATCACGCCAAACTTTATGAGTTCTACGGCCCAGGACCGATACCCGTTCGAGGTGGGGTGGTCTGGTTTGTGATGTCTCCTGCCCAGGGAATCGAGGTCGTACCGACCGCAGTCATGGAGCGGGCGTTGGGCGATGTCGCGGCGTTGCCTGGCGCGAGGTTGGTCACCGCGTCCCACGGTGTCTACGTGCTGCGCTGGCAAGTTCCCCCCGGGTACCGGTCCGTGTCTCTGGGAGGAGGCGACAAACTCGATGCCTGGACGACTCCGGGCGTGGCCGCGACTTCGGTCCACGCAGGCCCGCCAAGGGCGTGGCACCTCGCCTCAAATGGGCGCCGCGGTTATGTGTTGAGTGGCGATTACTGGCGGGAATTCAGCGGGAGCTACTTGGCCACCGTCCGAATCTCGGCGGCTGGTCCGGTGAACATCGAGGTGTGGGATGACACCACGAACCGTCTTCTCGCCCGTACGACGACGACTGGGTCGTCCAACACGTCGGACGTCCAACTACCATTTCGAATAGGACACGAAAAGCCCGGCTTTGTCTACCAGGGCGCTGGAGCTTTCCGTGACTTCCCCATTCCGCAAATCCCAGGCGATGCAATCGAGGTGAGGGTCTGGAATTCTGGCACCAGGCACGTAGCGATATGGTCGGTGGAACTGAAAAGGCACTAGCGGAACGGAGGTGAATTGTCGTTCACGAGCGGTTCGTTATTCAGCTGTTGATCGTGATGCTCTTGGGAAATTGCACGGTCGAAGCAGTCGCTGTACCCTAGGCAATGCGCAGGGGCAGTTCCCGGGTTTAGCGCAGGTCGGTATAGGAGCCGTCGTGTCCTTTCGTTTTGACGTCGCGATCATCGGTGGCTGTGGTCATGTTGGACTGCCGCTCGCACTCGCGTTCGCGAGTCGGGACCTATCGGTCGTGATCTATGACATCGACGAGGTTTCCGTTGATCGGGTCAACAAAGGGGAAATGCCTTTTTTGGAGCAGGGCGCTCAAGAGGTCCTGGATCGGGTGATCGGCCCGAAATTTGTGGCGTCGACCGATGTCGGGGTGGTGTCTACGGCCGAGAACATCGTCGTCGTGGTCGGAACGCCTGTCGACGAGCACCTGAATCCCGATCCGAACGCGGTGCTGCGGGCGATCGGAGATGTCGAGGAGGCCCTGGTCGACGGTCAGCTGTTGGCGTTGCGTTCCACCGTGTACCCGGGGACTACGGCGCTCGCTGCCAAGCTGATTGGATCATTCGGGAAAGACATCGACGTAGCGTTTTGCCCGGAGCGGATCGCCGAGGGCAGGGCGATGGTCGAACTTTTCGAGCTTCCCCAGCTCGTTTCCGGTTGCAGCGAGCGCGCCGTCGAACGGGCGGAACTTCTCTTCGGCAGGCTCGCGCCGAAGATGGTCCGTGTTTCCCCCGAAGAAGCAGAGCTCGCCAAGCTGTTCACCAATACTTGGCGCTACATCCGGTTCGCGACGGCGAACCAGCTCTTTATGATGGCCAATGACTTCCACCTCGACTATGAGCGGATCAGGCGAGCCCTCGCGCTCGATTACCCTCGGGCCGCCGACCTCCCGGCTGCAGGTTTCGCTGCCGGACCTTGCCTGTTCAAGGACACGATGCAGCTCGCGGCCTTCAATAACAACAATTTCGTGCTCGGCAACGCCGCGATGCTCGTGAACGAGGGACTGCCGCTGTACGTCGTGTCGAAACTGGAGGCGAAGTACCCGTTGCGTGAGACGACGGTTGGCATTCTCGGTATGGCCTTCAAGGCGGAGTCCGACGACGTTCGTTCCAGTTTGAGCTACAAGCTGA
>JACTVF010000498.1 GCA_019695435.1 Methanoregulaceae archaeon
CCCGCGAGGGGCGCCGGCGTGCGTTGCTGGATGCACATAGACGTGCGCACGCATCCGCTGATTGGGAAGAACGAAGCGGATAGCGTGGTTAATGCTTCCGGTAGCGATCTCGTCGGCGTTAAAAAGCAGTGGCGCAATCGGAAAACCGGCGGAATCGGCGCTGGTGCACTGTTCTCCGCGTCCTGATGGCGGATAGACACGGTTTAGGTTCCACACCGCGAGAAAGTTTGCAGTAACAACATTCTGTGTGTAGTTGGCATTGTAGGTTTCGTAGAGTTTACCGTGGCTCCGGTCGACTACAATGATCTGGCAATCGCCCTCACACTGACCTTCAATGCCGCTCGCAGCGGGAAGAGGAATCGTTGT
Organism: Methanoregulaceae archaeon; assembly: GCA_019695435.1. Classification (GTDB taxonomy): domain Archaea; phylum Halobacteriota; class Methanomicrobia; order Methanomicrobiales; family Methanospirillaceae; genus Methanoregula. The sequence goes on from JACTVF010000498.1 coordinate 367, forward strand.
TATGTTGTCGGAATCGGCAGCCATCCACCCCGAGCCTTTGCGAAAGGGAACATTTGGAGTAGAAGCATCCGCCTGCAGCACCCGCATGCCGAAATCGATATGCATCTTATTACCGTTTCCCCAACCGCCTGCACCCGCGAGCCAGGCGATGATATCGGAGGATTGGGGATCAAGGGGCGCATGGCTTATGTCCTGTGTCCAAATAGAGCCTGGTGGAAAGTAGGCCGCTGGTGTGACAATGTGCTCCACCCTCGCCGCCCTAACCTTGCTGCTGCTGAACGCTCTGTCCAGCGCAAAGGTCATGTGGTCCTTGAGGTGAAGGGCTTTCTCGGCGAATTTGTGGGCGAAGTTTGCGCGGTTGATGTGGAGTTTGTATGCCGTCACGGCAACTCCGAATCCCAGCACGACTCCCAACACAAAAATGAACAGCGATTTCATGATTTTCATGGCGCCTTATGCTCCTCTCTCGCAAGGTTATCCTACAAAAGAATTCTACACCCATCTTTCCCGCGGCAGGCGCAAAAGGTTACTGCGGCTTAATGATCGCTTTTTCAGCAGTCGCAACCCTCGCTTCCTGCTTATGAGGCGTCCATATTTTCCAAAGCGGGCCGCGTGTAAAGAGAAAACGGTACAGTCCTGCAACAGCCGCTGCTTTGAGTACCAACAACGCGCTGGCCGGAGCCGCGATTCGATGCAGCACGGGAATCCTGAAGCGCAGGCCGGCAAGAGCTACGAGCCAGCCGATAATCTGAAGGACGGCGAATGCCGCGTAGAGACGAGAACCACGCGACAGAGCAAGCGTGGAGATAAACAGCAGGACCAGCAGATAAGGCACTACAAGGCGCATTACCTTGTGCGAGACAAGCTGAAAGAAGACCGGATTCCGCAGCGTCAGTGTCCACGGCGCAAGACGGAAGAGCTGGAAGTTTCCTGCCAGAGTGCGTACCTTGCGTTGAAACTCCTCTTCAATATTCGTTGGCCAGGTATCGTAGACGTAAGCGTGCGAATCGAGGACCGACCTGTAACCCTGGCGGATGATGGAAAGTGGCTCGAACATATCATCCAGGATCATTCCGGCAGGCTGCGGCACAGCGAGTGCGCGGCGAATCGCATAGAAGCCTCCGTAGACACCGACCGGGGAGCTGCAGATTGACTCGCACGTCCTTATCCACTTTTCATAACGCCAATAGATCCCGCTGACAGCCGCGGAGGCGCCGTCGTGACTTTCCTTACGCAGAATCAGTTCCCCGGCCACGCAGCCAACCTTCGGATCGGCAAAATTGCTGACCAGTTGCTGAATCGCCCCAGGAGCAATCTCCGGTCGAATGTCAACAAAGAGAATCACCTCCGCTGTTGCCTTCGCCATGCCCTCATTGACAGCGACCGCCTTGCCGAAGTGTTCTTCTAAAATGACCGTTATGATGCGCGGACGGCGCTCTTGAGCCAGCAATTCCGCTGTACCGTCGGTTGAGCCGTCAGAAACAATAATGATCTCTTTGATGTTGCAGTAGTCAAGGTTAAGCAGGTGCTCGATCTTACGCGGGAGCAGAGCTTCGACGTTATGTACGGCGAGGACAATACTCACACTGGGAGAGATAGTGCTGACTGCCCAGTGCCGTGGACGCAGCCGCGAGAGCATCCACATCACCACGGGGTATCCCACATAGGTGTAGAGAATGCCGGCCATCGACAGCCAGAAGACAAATCTCACTGGGCGCCCCTGCGCAGAATGATGGTTTTGATGGTCTCAAACATGATGAGTAAATCAAGGCCAATCGACTGGTGCTTGACGTAGTAAAGATCGTATTCGAGTTTGTGCTTGGTTTCCTCCAGACTGGCGCCGTAGCGATAGCGCACCTGTGCCCAACCTGTAATCCCCGGACGGATCATGTGCCGCAGGTCATAGTAAGGAATCTCCCGGCTGAGCCACTGCACGAACTCCGGACGCTCTGGACGGGGGCCTACAAACGCCATGTCTCCGCGAAGCACGTTCCAGAGTTGCGGAATCTCATCGAGCCGCGTGCTACGCATAAACTTGCCAATCCTGGTGACGCGCGGATCATCCTTGGTCGCCCACACGGCTCCCTCCGCCTCGGCATCCTGCTGCATTGTTCGAAACTTGTATGCGGTAAACAAACGCCCGCGCCG
>JACTVF010000499.1 GCA_019695435.1 Methanoregulaceae archaeon
AAGGAGGACTTAAAGAAGCGCCTCGGGAACCTCGGTGGAGGGGTCGCGGTGATCAAGGTCGGTGCGGCAACCGAGACGGAGCTCAGGGAGAAGAAGATGCGGATCGACGATGCGCTCAACGCGACCAAGGCCGCAGTCGAGGAGGGCGTCGTGGTCGGCGGCGGGATCACGCTCTTCCGTGCGATTGAATCGCTGGAGTCCCTGAAATTTGACGATGACCGTAAAGTAGGGGTGTCCATCGTCAAGCGTGCCCTCGAAGAGCCGATCCGGCAGATCGCAACAAACTCAGGCATCGAGGGCGCCGAAGTGATTGCGCACATCAGAGACAACAAGAACAAGCTCTACGGGTACAATGCCAAAACCGGCGTATACGAAGACCTTATGGAGAACGGTGTGATCGACCCGGCCAAGGTCGTCCGCGTCGGTCTCCAGAACGCAGGCTCGATTGCGGGCATGGTCCTCTCGACCGAAGTCCTCATCACGGACTTTAATGAGGAGAAGGACCAGAAGTCTGCGACGATCATCATCTAATCTTTTTTTCTTTTTCGATTGTTCCGGAGAACCGGATATCACGTTTGAAAATTTTTCACCACGGTGCCGGACTTTACGAAAAAATCTCCGGCAAGGCTATCGGGCTTTCTTAAAAAAAGTGCTCCGTAGAAAACCTATCTTTAAAATCATGCGCCCCCCTTACGCCAGCCCTGCACCCGAGGGGGCGGGGGCGTATGCGATGCCTCCATATTACCTGTGTTGGAGTACAGATGAGTACAGGTAGTACAATACTATCGCAACCGGGGGATGCCACAGCGGCGGGGGCGAAGGCAGGGATTGCCGTAGCCCCCAAGAGCGTTCTTACAAATCCCATTTAGGATTTCTACTGAGCCAAAAAAAGTTCACCAACGGTATCGATCTTTTTTAAAAAAATGTCCGGCAACGTGATCATGAATGCATCCGGTCATCCCCGCTTAATACCAGAGGTTACAAGGATATGTCCTACCATGAGCCGTCGCTGTGCCTGGACTTCCAGTCCTGCCTGTTCAAACATGGTCCGTACCTCATGCCGGGTGCGGAGGTGGCCGTGGCCGCGATTCACAAATCGTACAAAGAACGGGAGAGGTGCGATATCAGAGAGAAAGAACTGACCCCCTGGACGTAAGACACGCCGTATCTCGCGGATACCCTGTGCCTGGTCTGACCAGTGATGAAAGGAAGTCGTACTGAAAACGAGATCGGCAGACGCATCAGGGAGCGGGATGGATTCGGCAGGGCTCACCATAAACGCAGCATCCGGCATCAGGTGCCGGGCTTTTTTCACCATACCTTCAGCCGGATCGATACCAGTCAGATGTGCCTGAGGCCAGCGTTCCCTGATCTTTCGTAAGAGCCGGCCCGTTCCGCACCCGACATCCACGATGTCACCGGGAGCAGATTTCACCGTGACGAAACGAAGGACACCGGTATGGATCCGGTCGAAATACAGGTACTGAAACCATGAATCCTCATAGGTGCCTGACCAGCGGTTAAATTTCTCAATATCCGAAGAGACATCCATAACCGTTCACCACAAAGGGTACTGCCCGTGAGTACTTCAGGTATGTTACCGGCAGGGTCATGTAAGTAACCCTGTTTCAAATCCCGCCGGATGTTCACCGTATCTCTTTTAAGAACTAATTTCCCCGACATTCACCGGTAATTGTGTAGTTCAATCGGACCTCCTTAAAAAAAAGGGCGGACACCTCAGCATTCCCCCGCATCCTTTCCTGTCAGTACCTCACCCACCACCCCCACAGTTTCACCCCCCGCACCCGGTGGTTCATATACGGCTCCGGTGCATCACTCCTCACACGATCCGAGGACGTTCATGGATACACCGCAGACTGCCCCACAGCACCAATGTTCCGAACAGCACCAGACACCGGTCAGCCTGCTCAGAAAATACTGGGGCTATCCTGCGTTCCTGCCGCACCAGGAAGCGATCATCGCGTCGGTCCTTGCCGGGAACGATACGCTCGCGATCATGGCCACCGGGGGCGGGAAGTCACTCTGCTACCAGCTGCCGTCCCTGTACCTCGGCGGCCTCACCGTGGTCATCTCGCCGCTGATCGCGCTCATGAAAGACCAGGTGGACGATCTCAACGCCCGGGGGATCCCGGCGGCCGCCTTCAACAGCACGCTCGACTCCCGGGAGCGCACCCGGATCGAAATAGAGATGAAAGAGGGCAGGCTCCGGCTCCTGTTTGTCTCACCGGAAAAATGCATGCAGGCCGGATTTCTCGACACACTTGCATCAGCCCCGGTCCGGCTGATCGCGATCGACGAGGCACACTGCATCTCGGAATGGGGCCACAACTTCCGGCCCGAGTACCGGGAACTGGCCCGGTTCAGGAAACTGTTCCCCTCATCACCGGTGATCGCCCTCACCACGACGGCCATTCCGGAGGTACGGAGAGACATCTGCCAGCAGCTCGGCCTCACAGAGGTCAGGGAGTTCGTGGGCAGTTTCAACCGGGAG
>JACTVF010000500.1 GCA_019695435.1 Methanoregulaceae archaeon
AACAACGGGCAGCCATCCGGCTACGCGCCTGGAAAAACCGCGAGCTTCTCGTCGGCTCCGAAAGCCGCGGCGGTGACCGAGACGGTCGAAGCGACGCAGGACACGCAGGTATTGACGCTGCCGAAGACGAGGATCCACACCCTCGAGGAGCTGCTGGCGTACTTCAAAGTGGACGCGGACGTGTGGGAAGTCGACCACTGGATCTGTAACAAGTGGGAGATGGGCTACAAGGACGACGAGGACAAGGCGCAGACTGAGGAGCTGTATCAAGTCAAGGTCTGGTTGCGCCGCAGGCTGGCGCAGAACGCCGACGAGTACGCCGTCCTGTGCGCGACGCAGAAAGCGCAGCTCGCGAAGGCGCGCCAAGACCTGCAGACCGAGCGCAGCATATCCAAGAGGCTGGCGCTGAACCATTCCGGCTACGACGACGTGCTGGCGGACTTCAAGAAGTTGGCCGATCAGATGGGCGACCTGTCGATCAAGTACAGCCGCCAAGAAGTTCACAAGCCGCACATCGTCCCCGTGGTCCGCGGCGGGCACACGGAAGACGCCGTGCTCTTATGGTCCGACACACATTTCGGAGATCGAATCCGGCGTGAGGACACGAGCGGGTTCCCCGAGTTCGACCTGACCATTGCCGGCAACCGCTGGGGGTACGTCCAGAAGAAAACGAAGCAGATTCTAACCCTCCACCGCGCCATGTATCCAATAAAGAACCTGTACATCTGGGTTGGCGGTGACATTGGCAACGGGATCCTGCACGACGCGCCGAACTCGAACGATCTCTTCCCGCCGGCGCAGGTGATGTTCGGCTACCACATGCTGAAGTTCGGCATTGAAGACCTGCTGACACTCGCAGAGCCCGATGATAATGGTTGCAAGGTGTTCGAGAAGATTGTACTGTTGTTCACCGTTGGCAACCACATGCGCTTGGATGAAAAGATGCCGATGAAGTTCCAGGGGCAGCGGACTCTTGATTGGCTAATCTATCAATTCCTTATCGATCGTTTCAAGAACAATCCCAAAGTCGAGATCCACCAAGAAATCTCGCCGTTCATCTTCGAGACGATTCGCGGGCACCGCTACATGTTCTGTCATGGCATGCAGGTCGGCTACCGCAACAGTCCCGATGTACAAGCGAAGTCGATAAGCGACTTCTTGAAGCTGTCGCGCGGTCTGTTTGACTCTCCGGAGTGGCGCAAAGCAAACAACTTGATGGGCGAGACGTTCTCGCGCGTCTGCATCGGCGACATCCACGTTCCGCTGAGCTTCCCACGTTTCAAGTCTAACGGTTCACTGAACGGGCAGAACGAACTCGGTGTCGGGTGGACTCTCGAACCTATTCCCGCTGGCCAGCAGTTGTTCGGCGTGGCGGATAAGCACCAAGAGACGTTCTCGTACTTCGTAGACTGCTCTGAAATTCAGCGCGAACCACTGAATAAATTTGGCGTCTTCGCAACGGAGTTCTTTCAGCGGTTTGGGAGATAGATGCTTAGTAAGACCGCTCGGAACTATAAATCGCGCAATGCGCGAGGGCTATGCGGAAGAGGATCGTGTAGCAATCCGCCAGTAAGAGGACGATACTGCGCGGATTGCTACCGCATTGTATCCGAGAGTTATTGGCGGTCATACGAAAAACTACGACTTGAAACCATGGATGCATACGGCGGGCGAATCTGCGTCGGCTGCGGAGAAAGCAACATCAATGTCCTTTCAATTGACCACGTAAACCAAGATGGTCATCTGCACAGAAAAGAACAAGGCGGCAGTAAAAACTTCTGGTCATGGCTCCGGCAACGAAACTTCCCGCCGGGGTATCGCGTTCTTTGCCGCAACTGCCAATGGTTGGCTTTTCTAAGGCTTCAATTGCCTCTGGACATTTCCGCGCCAGCTGTGGTAGAATAGAGCTTCACAAGGAGCTTATCCGCATGCCAATCCAAACTTGGGTTCTGTGGGCGTTCATCTTGATCCTACAGAACTTCGCCTTCACTTTCGTATCACGCGCCCGCAATAGTGGTAGCTTGCCGCGCCACATGATTGCCGGCTTTTTTTCGAACGGCGTGTGGTTCGTTTCTCAGATCCTGATCTTTACCCAGCTGTTCAAGATCATGACCGGACAGTACGGATGGCCGAAAGCTGTCGGCACGTCATTGTACTATACGGCGTTCACGCTCATCGGATCCCTGCTGGCGCATTACTACAGCCTCGTGACCGAGAAGGGAAAGTCGGCCGTCGGAGCCAGCAAGAAGTACGTCCAGATTACGCCGGAAGAGTGGGAGCACGTCAAGAGCATGGCTGGCGCCGCGTACGACATCACCGTCGGTATGATCCCTGCTACCAGCATCACCGCCAAGAAGCTGGACGGCGCGCCGGTGCTCACGGGGCTGCCGGAAGACCCAGACCCGCGTCAGTTTATGACAGCATTATCGGAATAAGGAGCCTCGTTGGCAGACCAAAAGAAAATAGCAGTGGCAGTTGCAAATCTCGAAAAGATCCACGGAAAAAAC
>JACTVF010000046.1 GCA_019695435.1 Methanoregulaceae archaeon
GGCTATCTCAACAACGGGCTTCTCATTTGCCCATTGACGGATGATACGATGGATATCCCGATTCGTTAATTTGCTCACATCGCTATTTAGGGATGTTGTCAAATGATTTCGGGATACTACAACCAGAATCTATATTAGATAAGTATATATTATAAAAGATAGAAAAGTCCTTCCATCATAAGTTCATTTCACCGAAAAATTCAGACAGAACTCATGTATCTATATTGAAGTCGGATCGATGAGTCCCGCATCAAACTGATCAGAAAGGAAATGTTCATGAAACTAATTCGTGCTATTATCAGACCCGAGATCACGCTACAGGTGATTGAAGCTCTCGAAAAAAATGGAATTTATGCGATGACCCGTATGAATGTTACCGGGCGAGGCAAAGAGATGGGAATTACCCATGGAGCCATTAGGTACTCCGAAATACCGAAAGAGATGTTAATGATCGTTCTTCCCGATGATGCCGTATCCAAGGCAGTTATTGTCATTGAAACTGCAGCAAGGACTGGAACGACAGAATATCCTGCCGCGGGGAACATCGGCGACGGCAAGATCTTTGTAACAGTTGTTGAGGAATCCTATACTATCAGAACCGGAAAGAAAATGTAAGAGGCCAAACCGGCATGAAAGAAATTATCGCGATTATCCGGAATGAATGTACAGAATTGACAAAAAAATCCCTTGATGCTGTTGGTGTTAAAGGAGTCACCTTCATCAGTGTTATTGGACGAGGACGACAGGGAGGTACGATTTGCTCTCCCGACCCCGAAGGAACATTGCGACGGGAAGTTTGTGTTCAAATCATGCATCAGCGTGGATTGATCGACAATCCCGAAGATCCCAAATACCATGTTCCTGTGGAGAAAGAATTCGAGCTGGGCTTTCTGCCAAAAAAAATGCTTATGATGGTTGCTGATGATAATGAGGTTCCGCTAATTGTCAGTACGATTATTCAGATCAACAAGAGCGAACACCAAGGCGACGGCAGGATTTTTATCTGCCCTATAGTCGACGCCGTCCGAATACGAACAGGGGAACGGGGAACTAAAGCACTATTATAACGTCTTACCTTTTTCACAGGCTTTTCCAGGATAATTGTAGTTCTATTTTATTGGAAATATCAGAGTGATGAGCAATCATTATTAACCCGTTGTATTTTCTAAATTTCGCGCATTTCCAGGCTAGACACCTAATAATAAAAATGGATGCTGTTGCACTGACGGTTGATGGTCACTATTTTACTTCGTAGAAATTTTCATATCAACTATGAACGCGACAACCCAATGTTCAATAAATTTAAATATGATCATAGGAAGAATACTTCCTAGTACCAGGGTGGCATAATAATTCGGACAAAGAAGCGAATCTTTTCATTCGTTTACCGTCCCTCTGGTTCAGTTGGATTGTGATAACATGGCAAAGAAAACAAAAACCACGAAACCGAGTGTGACAAAATCAGAGATTAGCACACTCAATTCTCTGATTAAAAAGAAGAATATCCAGATCGTTGACTTCAAATTCAATGACCTGCCGGGCCTGTGGCAGCATTTCTCCATTCCATCGTCGGATCTGGTCAACGATTCCGATCCGGACGCCGGTATCTGGGCCGAGGGGATCGGATTTGACGGGTCATCTATCCGGGGGTTCCAGAAGATCCAAGAGTCGGACATGGTGCTGTTCCTAGATGCCTCTACTGCGGTAACTGACCCTGTGTGCGAAGTACCTACGCTTTCGATTATCTGCAACGTCTTTGATCCGGTGACCAAGGAAGCATACACGCGTGACCCGAGGTTCATAGCCCAGAAGGCGGAGGAATACCTCAAGTCCACCGGCATTGCCGACCAGAGTTTCTGGGGGCCGGAGTACGAGTTCTTCCTCTTCGATGATGTAAGGTACTCCCAGACCGTCAACCAAGGGTTCTACTCGGTGGATTCGGTAGAAGGTATCTGGAACTCCGGGCGGGACGAACAGCCCAATCTCGGATACAAACCCCGCCACAAGGAAGGTTATTTCCCGGTACCGCCGCACGATTCGCTCCAGGATGTGAGGAGTCACATTATCAATAAGATGATTGAGACGGGAATTCCTGTCGAAGTGCACCACCACGAAGTGGCGACCGCAGGCCAGAATGAGATCGATATGCGTTACAGTCCGCTTGTAAAAATGGCGGACAACTGCATGATGTACAAGTATATCGTTAAGAATATGGCGCGGGAATTCGGTATGATCGCGACGTTCATGCCCAAACCCCTCTTCGGTGACAATGGTTCCGGGATGCACACCCATCAGTCGATCTGGAAGGATGGCAAGAACTTGTTCTTCGACGCCAAAGGGTACGGGATGATCAGCCAGACCGCGAAGTATTATATCGGCGGCCTCCTCGAGCATGCCAACGCCCTTATGGCATTCTGCGCGCCATCGACAAACTCGTACAAGCGGCTCGTACCTGGATACGAAGCGCCGGTTAACCTTGTGTACTCGCTCCGGAACCGTTCGGCAGCGGTCCGTATACCGATGTATTCGGAGAACCCCAAATCGAAACGGATCGAGTTCCGGCCTCCGGACCCGATGTGCAACCCGTATCTTTCGTTCTCGGCGTTGCTGATGGCGGGTATCGAAGGTATCAAGAAGAAGATCGATCCCGGCCAGCCATTCGAAGGCAACACGTATGAGCTCGAGGGCAAGGCAGCAAAGAATCTCCCGACTGTTCCCGGTTCACTGGAGCAGGCGATCGACGCACTGGAGGCAGACCACAAGTTTCTCCTTGAGGGGGGTGTCTTCACCCAGGATGTCATCGATGTCTGGATCGAGTACAAGCGGGCAGAGATCGACGCCGTCCGCCTCCGGCCCCACCCGTGGGAGTTCCACCTGTACTTTGATATGTGAAGGGAGAATCCTTTTTTTCTTGAGTACTGGGCAAAAGACATCACCGCTACAAACACCGCCCGATCAATGCCCGGGCAGAGAGCCTCGCGGAGAAGCCGATGTTCCGGGACCTGCTGAGATCCCAGCGCTGCCTCGTGCCCGCGAGCGGGTTCTTTGAATGGAAACGTGAATGGGGCCGCAAAATCCCGTTCTACATCCACGTAAAAGACGACCCGGTCTTTGGCTTTGCAGGGCTCTACGATGTGTGGCGGAACCCGGCGGGGACGACGCTCCGGACCTATACGATCATCACGACCACCGCGAACACCCTGATGGCGCCCATCCACGACCGGATGCCGGTGATCCTCAAACAGGACGACGAGATGCGCTGGTTATCCCGCGATGTGCTCCCCGCTGACGAGGTGCACCGGATCCTTGCTCCGTATCCTGCGGGATTGATGGAGGCGTACCCGGTGTCGGAGCGGGTGAATAGGACGGATGCGGATGACAAGCAGGTTATTGAGCGGGTTCGAGAGTTATGATGGGGGTCCATCGATGCAGAGAAACGCCAACAAAAACGCATGGGGTTTACCAATCGCTTGTCTTTACAGCATGATTAGAATCCCGATAACATCATATGGTCAATCAAATTAGAGCTTGGAAAAGTAGGACGGGAAGATCCGATGAAGGATTTTTTGTTCTTAAGATCAACCTTGGTAGGACCTTCCTTGATTGACTACAAATTGTTATGACAATATAAGCGTTGGTACCCTCACCATGAGAAACGCCAACAGAAACGCATGGCGGGGCTCGCAGGTGTGGTTGGGACGGTTCGCACCCCGATATATTCGAAATATATGCTGTTTAAAAAATGTAAATAGACTTACGGGGTTCCACGACGATAATTATTATGGAGACTGACGGAAAAGGTGAAAACGATTTGACCGGTTATTCTGTCTGCTGGTCGAGCGTTTTCAAGGTTTGTCGCTTGTAACCCCCGTGTAGCCTCTAATCTTTTTCAGGATCATCTGTCGTTTGAGCCGCGCATCAGTATAGTGCGGTTCGATCTCGATTAACTTGTCAAATTTCCTCAGTGCCTCATCGTACCGTTCCAGCTCATCAAGACAGTTTCCCATCGCGTTCAATGCGTCGCAGAACCCGGGAGCGATCACCAAAGCTCGGCGGAAGTCATTCAGCGCTTCTTCTTTTTTTCCCTGCGTGGAAAGATAGAGCGCCTGGTGGTACATATATTGCGCCTCAAGCGGATTTTTGCCGTTTTTAATAATCCGCGTCATATTCACCCTCTCCAATGCCACGGCATCGCCAGCCGGGATTCCTGCGAAGCCGGGCAATCTTCTCTATCGTAACAAGCTCAATCTTTGCGGCTGTTTCCCTGGCTTTTGTTCTACCCTTCTCTGTCAGGTAATAATAGGTCCTGTCGTTGAAGTACCTGGTTTTAATAAACATCAGGAGTTGTAAAACGCCGAGATCGGTTTTCAGCTGATGGCTGAAGGGCCCGTACGAGTAGGAAATGAATTTAAAATGCGAATCCAGTTCCGGCTTTACCTCTTTGACAAATACAAAAAATTCTTCGAATAGCCGTAATGAATCTTTCATAACGGGCCTGTCTGGCTTGGATCCAATGAATAAGAATGGCAGGATCCACTCTACTGGTTTGAGGTCTTTGTCCATCGTCAGTATCACTCCCTTGTCAGTCATGATTCGTCTTTTCCGGTCGTCGTGTTCTCGTCTGGCAGAAATTCCCCTCGTTCCATCCATTCCCCGGAATTATCCGTCGCCTGGCTTGCGGTGTCCTGACGTGAAGTCACATTAACGTACCGGGACTGCCCGAATTCAAAAAAAACCGGCATCTCTTCACCTCTCCCTTTTGCCGTCGCCAGGTTCACCCGTTCCAGAGCGAGTGCGGCCTGGTTTGCAAACGCGTTCAGGATCCGAGACTGTTCCGGCATGATCACACCTTTTGGTTTCGTGGGCCTGACTGCCATTACCCCAAGCACCCCCTGATGACTTCTGATCGGTACGAACCTGAGCCGCGAACCATGAAGTGTGTCGGTATCGTAACCAGCAATTTCACTGTGCTTGTATACCCACTGGGCGATCGCCTTTTCATCGTCATTCAGGATAAGCCCGGGACACACGATATGTTCTACAACACGTTCCCCCTCAGGAAGCAGGAACGTGCTCTCCCATGTGAAAATGTCACTGATATGCTTTGCAACCGCCGAAAGAATGGAGTCCGTGTCCATGGCGGCGGCGAGGTCTTGGGAAAGAGCCAAGATGATCCCGGTCTCTTTCTCCCGCATCAGTGCGGATTCGGAATTCTTACGCGTCCTTGTCACGATCACGCTGAGCAGTGTGCCGATAATGATCATGCCGAAAAACGTAACTAGATCTCCGGTACCCGAGATCATGAAGGTCAGGTATGGCGGAATCAAAAAGAAATCGAATGCAAGAGAACTGACGACCGTAGTGAAAATGGCCGGCAGCAGTCCTCTCCACCACGCGACGAAGAGAATGACAAGCAGGTAAATCATGGCGAAGATCGTAACGGGAATAAACGATTTAATAAACCATCCTATGCCGGTAATCAGGACAATGAGTGCGAGGCATATCAGGTAGTCGCGCACCGGTCTCATCGGGAGAAGGAAGTCAAGGTCTACGACGTTTTTCGGCGCGAATCCCTCGCTGCTGATCACGTCCACTTCAATGGTACCGCTGGTATGGATGAGCTGGTCGTCTATAGACCCAAAAACGAGTTCCCGCCACCGCGGGCGGAGCGTCTTTCCGATGATGATGCGGGTGACGTTATGCCTGCGGGAATAATCGATCACCGTTGATGCAATAGTGAGACCGAAAACGGTCGCCGTAGTAGCCCCCAATTTCTCTGCTAACTGCAGCGTCCGCGAAAGCTGGTCTTTTTCCTCTTTAGTGAGAAGGGGATGAGAGGGTGTCTCGACAGAGAGAATGCTCAAACTGGCGTTTGTCCGGTCTGCTTTTTGCCGGGCGGTCCGCACCAGCCGTTCGGAAAGCGCGTCCGGGGCGACACAGACCAAGATATGTTCACTTGATATCGCAGGCCCTGGGACTGCCCGGTTCTGCTTGGAGGCCAGCATCCGGCTGTCGACCCGTTCCTCTGCACGACGGAGGGCCAGTTCACGTAATGTGACCATGTTTCCCTCGTTGAAGAATCGATTGATTGCCCGTGAGGCCATGTCCGGGACGTAGACCTTCCCGTCCCGCAACCGCTGGAGAAGATCCGAAGGAGCAAGGTCGACAACTTCAATCTCGGTTGCCCCATCAAACAGGGAGTCGGGGATTGTCTCGCGGACAACCACGCCGGTAATTTGGGCAATAACCTTGTTCAGATTCTCCAGATGCTGGATATTCATGGTAGTATATACATCGATGCCGGCATCGAGCAACTCTTCGACGTCTTGGTATCTTTTCTGGTGACGGGAACCCGGGACATTGGTGTGCGCGAGTTCATCGATCAGGACGAGTGCCGGGTGGAGGGCCAGGACGGCATCGATATCAAACTCGGGAAGTCTTGCACCTTTATAGTCCATCATCTTGGAGGAGATGATCGTGAAACCTTTAAGAAGCACATCGGTCTCCGGTCTGCCATGTGTTTCGACATACCCGGCAACGACGTCAACCCCCTCGTTTTTCTGGAGATGCGCAGCTCTGAGCATCTCGTAGGTCTTGCCGACGCCAGCGATGTAACCTAAAAAAATTTTCAGTCTGCCCCGGTGCTTCTGCCGCTCCTCACCCTGCACATGGGCATGGGGGGTGTCGGGGTCAGGATGCCGGTCTGGTGAGATAGTCATAGGACCGATCACACCCCGAAAAAGAAGACCAGCAACATATCGATGATCTTGATCCCGATGAAGGGGGCGATGACGCCGCCGATACCGTAGATGATAATGTTATTTCTCAGCGCATCATCCGCTGACATCGGACGGTACTTCACGCCATGGAGGGCAAGCGGGATAAGCGCGATGATGATGAGTGCGTTGAAGATTATTGCAGAGAGGACGCCGTCATGGAGCTGGAGGATATTGAGCACTCCTAACGAGGGGTATGTGGACGCGAATGCGACCGGGATGATCGCGAAGTACTTCGAAACGTCGTTTGCTATCGAGAAGGTGGTGAGCGCCCCCCGGGTCATAAGGAGCTGTTTGCCGATCTCCACGATCTCGATCAGTTTTGTCGGGTTGGAATCAAGGTCGATCATGTTTGCCGCCTCCCGTGCCGGCTGTGTCCCGGTGTTCATAGCGACCGCAACGTCTGCCTGTGCCAGCGCCGGGGCATCGTTTGTCCCGTCGCCGGTCATCGCGACCATCCGTGCTCCGCTCTGGTATTCGCGGATCAATTTGAGTTTGCTCTCAGGCGTCGCCTCTGCAAGGAAGTCGTCCACCCCGGCTTCTGCCGCGATCGTCGCGGCCGTGAGCTGGTTGTCACCCGTGATCATGACGGTCTTGATCCCCATAGTTCGGAGCTCGGCAAACCGCTCCCGGATCCCGCCTTTCACGATATCCTTGAGATAGACCACCCCGAGGGCACGGTCATTCCGGGTCACAACGAGCGGCGTCCCGCCGGCCCGGGAAATCTTCTTGACCTCCTCTTTGAGTTGATCTGATACCGAGCCGCTGGCTGCCTGGATTGCAGCGAACATGACATCAGCTGCGCCTTTCCGGATTCGGACATCTCCGAAGTCGACGCCGCTCATACGGGTTTGGCTGGAGAATGGGATAAACTGCATTTCCGGAGTGGTCTCTGTGGCCATGACGCTTCTCTCCCGCAGCCCGTACTTCTCTTTTGCGAGTACAACGATGCTGCGCCCTTCCGGCGTTTCATCTGCGAGCGACGCGAGCTGCGCCATCTTGGCAAGATCCATGCTCTCTGTCCCATCGACCGGGATCAGTTCCACTGCCTGCCGATTCCCGAGCGTGATAGTTCCGGTCTTGTCGAGCAGGAGAACATCGACATCTCCAGCCGCCTCGATCGCCCGACCGGATGTAGTGATCACGTTCCGCTGGATGAGCCGGTCCATGCCGGCAATGCCGATCGCTGAAAGGAGCGCCCCGATGGTCGTCGGCGCAAGAGCGACAAAGAATGCGACAAGTACGGTTACGGAGACGACGGTTCCGGTCCCCGTAGCATAGTTGACACTGTACCACGAGTAGGCCCACAACGTGGCTGAGACAACCGCAAAGGCGGCGGTGAGCCCGATGAGAAGGACGAAAAGTGCTATCTCGTTAGGGGTTTTCTGCCGCTTTGCACCCTCGACGAGGCTGATCATGTGATCGAGGAACCCTTCACCGGGATTCGCGCTGACCCGCACGATTAGCCAGTCGGCGAGGATGACCGTCCCGCCGGTGACCGCACTCCGATCGCCGCCGGATTCCCGGATAACCGGGGCGCTTTCACCGGTAATCGCGCTCTCGTTGACCGATGCGATACCCTCAATGATCTCGCCGTCGACCGGGATCGTGTCATCGGTATGCACGTAGAAGAGGTCGCCCTTGCGGAGTGCCGATGACGATACGTTCTGGTAATCCGCGGGTTCAGGCGGCTTTCCTTTCTGGATCGCATACCGGTTGTCCAGTTTCTTTGCGATCGTGTCCCGCCGCATCTTCCGGAGTGCCTCGGCCTGTGCCTTGCCCCGGCCTTCCGCGAGTGCCTCGGCAAAGTTAGCAAAGAGTACCGTGAACCAGAGCCATGCGGAGATGGCGCCGACGAACCCGACTGTTTCCTCGCCCCCGACATTCATGGCCATGCTGAACGAGATTGCTTTCCCAAAGAGATCCTGGATAAAGAGCAGCAAGGTGATTACGGCACCGATCTCTACCGTGAATATGACAGGGTTGTGTATGAGAACCCGCGGGTCGAACTTCCAGAGTGCGTCGATTAATGCACGCCGGTAAAGTCCCGGTATGGCATGGGGGTTCTTGGCCTGGCGGAGATCAGACATGGATCAGCCCTCCTCCGATCATGCTCAGGTGCTCGACTATGGGCCCGAGCGAAAGGGCGGGGACAAAACTGAGTGCGCCGATAATGATAATCACACCGACCAACCAGATGATAAAGAGCGGGCGGTGGTCCCGGAGGGTTCCTTTGCTCACGGGGACGATCCTTTTTACCGCAAAAAAACCGGCGAGAGCTATTGTGAGAATCGCGACCAGGTACCGCCCTATAAGCATTACGATCGAAAGCCCGATGTTGTAAAAGAGGGTGTTGGTCGAGACCCCGGCAAATGCACTGCCGTTATTCATGGAAGTTGATGTGAATGCGTACAGGATTTCCGAGAAGCCGTGCGGGCCGGGGTTGAAAACTGCCGCTCTGCCAGGGTCGGTCAATACCGCGAAGGCCGTACCGATGAGGATCACGAAGATGGGGAGGATGATGATGACGGTCGAGAGTTTCATCTCAAGCGGGTCGATCTTCTTGCCGAGGTACTCAGGCGTTCTTCCCACCATCAGGCCGGCGATGAACATCGCGATGATGACAAAGACGATCATGCCGTAGAGGCCGGAGCCGACACCGCCAAAGACTACCTCACCGAGCTGCATGGCGAAGAGCAGGGCAAAACCGCCCAGCGGCATGAACGAATCGTGCATCGCGTTGACCGCCCCGCATGACGTCGAAGTTGTGAGGATTGCGAAGAAAGCGGACTGGACCGTACCAAAGCGGACCTCCTTTCCTTCCATGTTCCCGCCAGACTGAGCGTGAAGCGGGCTCTGGTCGACGCCAAGAGGGGTAAACGCCGGATTGCCGCTCGTCTCGGACCAGATGGCAAGACCGGCTAGCGGGACAAAGAGGATGCACATCGCGATCAGCAGGGCGATTCCCTTTTTCACCGACCCGATCATGAGGCCGAAGGTGTAGCAGAGAGCGATCGCGATAAGAACAATCGCGATCATCTCCACAAAATTCGAAAACGGCGTTGGGTTTTCCAGTGGATGGGCTGAGTTTGCATTGAAGAACCCGCCGCCGTTGGTGCCCAGCATCTTGATCGCGATCTGTGAAGCGGCGGGCCCAAGCGCGATAGTCTGCGTGGTTACAAGGTTGCCGTTGGAATCATTGACCGGATTAAGGAGCGGCACCGTGGCAGGGCCGTTAAAGGTCTGGACGACACCCTGCGAGACAAGGACGAGCGCTATGATCCCGGCTATCGGCAGGAGGATCATGACGCTTTTTACGAGCAGCACCCAGAAGTTCCCGATCGTTGTAATGGATTTCCGGGAGAATGCAAGGATAAGCGCAATGAGTACCACCATCCCTTTTGCCGCGGACATGAAGTTCTGGACGGCAAGACCTGTCATCTGCGTCAGATAGCTGACGGTTGTCTCCGGGATATAGCTCTGCCAGTTGGTGTTCGTGGCAAAGCTGACGGCGGTATTGAGGGAGAGATCCCACGGGACTGGCCCGACACCGGAGGGGTTGAGCGGAAGGTCCTGCTGGAAGAGTTGCAGGATAAAGGGAACGAGAATGCAAAGCACGGAAAAAACTATCATCGCAACGGCAAACTGCTTCCAGTCCATCTCTTCATTCGCTTTTACGCCGGATAACGAGTAGATCCACCGTTCGACAGGATCAAAAACCGGCGATAGGAAGGTGGGTTCGCCCTGATATACCCTCGCCATGAATCTCCCGACCGGTACCAACAGTACCGCAATCACGACGGCAAAGAGGATCAGCTGGATCCAGTCCGTAATTCTCAGGCCGAATAAGAGGGATGTGTCTTCCGGCGACGGGGTATAAGTGGACGCTGAAGGTGTAACAGAGATCCTGCCGGCGCTCAGGTCGTCGAGCGCAAGGTTGAGAGAGAGGACGTTAACCCGTGGCTCGCCGAAGATACCGAACTGGCGGGGTTCGATCTGCTGCGCGACGAGCCCATTGATTAGCTGTTCGCTCAGGTTCCGTTCCCGGGCAACCCGCGGAACCTGGTAATAAGCAGCCGCGACACTGATATCCGGGTCAAGACCGCTTCCGGACGCGGTGACGAGATCTACCGGGATCGGTTGCGTATTTCCGGGATCAGCGGCATGCAGGGTGTCAACCCGGGCCTGTACTTGCTGAATGAGCGCCGGGTTGGTTGGCCCAAGATTCGAACCCGAAGATGCATCGGCATCGTAGGCCACCGGGGAAGTTGCCGAGAGACGGCCCCAAAAATATCCCGGAGAAGTAAACGGCTGGCCGATAAGGGCCGAGCCTGCGATTTCACCGTTATGGACAACGAAGACTCCCCGTCGCCTGCATGGGGAAGGCGAGCTCTGCTATCCCGGTAATTACCAGCGGGTAAAGAATCCCGCACAGAATCGTAATCACAACAAAGACCAGCACCGCCGGTCGGATCTGTTTTTTGATCATGGGCCATATTTCTTCAGAAGCCATTTTTCCACCCTCTCCTTTTCCACCCGAGGCGTTGTTTTGCATCTGCCGTACGTTTTTATCAGATGCCTAAAATCCCGATTCTTCATTGTTCATATATACGCTTGCTGGCGCGAACAAGATTTTATATTTAAGTCTTTCTTTAAAAAAAGAAAATTTTCCGGGGGTTGTGGCGGTCCGATGGAAGGTTGTTTCCTAGTTGTGGAGTGCCAGTATTTATGTCCGCTTTCAAAAGCACCGATCAGGTGCTTGCGGGTGAAAGCGACAGTGGAGATCAGGACGAAAGCAATCGTATTCTATGAAGAGGGAATACGAAGTACAAAAGAGATTGGAGAGATATATAGCATCTTCGAAAATACAGTGAGACGATGGGCAAAAGTCCATGCTATGGTCAGGACCAGGAGAACGGATTACAGCCAAAAAAAGACCGGGTCGAAATGGTTTTCCTGTTCTGGTGCGTTAACAAGACCTAAAGAAAATGACTCTTCGTGATCGATATTTAGTTATTATTTAATAAGTCACGACAACTCACCAGAATCTATATTTGTGATATCCCGAATTAATTTTACACATATAACCATTTCTGTGCATAAGACAGGATCCTCTCCGGAGGCAGACGGTACCAGAAGGCGTTACAGGGTTCATCGTAATTGAGGCTCATGTGAG
>JACTVF010000501.1 GCA_019695435.1 Methanoregulaceae archaeon
TGGGAGTTTACGAGGCGAATGCCATCGCCCTGGAGATGGAGAAGGTCAGTACGCCACGGCCGATGACCCACGATTTGATTAAGAACGTGTTGACTGGGCTGGAAACGCAGGTGCATAAGGTTGTGGTTACGGAGCTGCGCGAGGACACGTTTTATGCGGTCATTTGGCTGGAACGTGGCGGCGAGGTGATCAGCATTGATTCGCGGCCGTCGGATGCGCTGGCGTTGGCGCTGCGGGTGGATTGTCCGATCTTTGTCGAGGATGTGGTGATGAAGACTTCGAAGCTGGCGGCGAACTCGTCGGACCGCGTAACCAGCGAGGAGTTGCGCAAATATCTTGAGGGGCTGAACGATGACGATATGGGGAAGTACAAGATGTGACTTCCGTCGTCAGGGGCTAGTCCAGTCGCGATCGAACTACAAAAAGGACAAGTGCGTGGATGTGGGCCTAGGTGCGGGCAGTTTACATAATACCTGTTATCGGACATTGAATACATCACCGAGTCCCAGCCTGATCCCCAACGATCAGAACCCCCAGGGTTCAGTTTCCGGTTAGCGTGTATTTAAACAGGCAAAACAGGGCGCGGAAGCCGTCCTTCCAGCCGATCTTTTTCCCCTCTTCGTAGGTCCGTCCCCAATAGCTGATACCCACTTCGTACACTCGGAGGCGGCGCTTGGCGATTTTTACCGTGATCTCGGGTTCGAAGCCGAACCGGTCTTCTTCGATCGGAATGGACTGGATGATTTCCCGCCGGAAAACCTTGTAGCAGGTTTCCATGTCGGTCATGTTCATGTTGGTCAGGGCGTTCGAGATTAGGGTCAGCATCGAGTTGCCGATGGAGTGCCAGAAATAGAGGACGCGGTGCGGCCCGGACCCAAGGAAACGGGATCCGTAGACGACGTCGGCTTTACCCTCGATCAGCGGCATGAGCAAGGCAGGATAGTCGGAGGGATCGTATTCCAGATCGGCGTCCTGGATGATGACGAAGTCTCCGGTGGACTCCTGGATGCCGCGACGGAGCGCGGCGCCCTTGCCCATGTTCTTGGGCTGGAATTGGACTCGAATTTGGGCATGGGCGGCTTGGAGTTCGGCAAGAATCTCTCGCGAGCCGTCCGTTGAGCCGTCGTCGACGCAGATCAGTTCAATCTCCAATGGTACGGCCAGAACCCGTCCGATCACTTCCTTCAGTGTCGCCTGCTCGTTGTAGACGGCCATGACTACGGAAAGTTTCATGGGTTTGCGTAACCGTCACAGTAAAGGGATGAGAAGAACGCGTCAAGGCTGGGCGACAGGGTGGCCCGAGGGACTGTCCACCCCACAGAGGACGATTTTGGGATGGAACAGAGTGCCGGCGACGCGGGTGGCGATGGCGATCAGTTCCCTTTGGCCGCTGAAGACTTTGACCTGCCGGGCGCGAGAGAGTTCGGGCAGATTGACGGTGCGCCCGCTGCGGATGCGGGCAGCGGTGGGTTCGTCGGCGGTGACCGAGGGAAACTGCGGCAGCAGTTTGCGCGGGTGGATGAAAAGGTCGTCGAGGCAGGGCGAGCCGCTCTTTGCTGCGTCGGCGGCTGCGGCGACTTGTTCCAGAGTGTGGGCGTCTTCGAGATTAAACTCCGCTACGGCCGTTCGGCGCAGTGATTCCAGATGGGCGCCACAGCCTAGTTCCCTTCCCATCTCATGAGCGACCGAGCGCATGTAGGTTCCGGAGGCTACGTGGGCGCGGAAACGGGCACGATCGGTCTCCACTCCGAGAATTACGAACTCCTTGATCTCGACTTGTACCGGCTTCAGCACGACTTCCTTCTGTTGGCGCGCCAGCTTGTAGGCCGGGACGCCGTGAATCTTTTTCGCGGAGAATGGAGGCGGACTCTGTTCGATGACTCCACGGAAACGGGCTGCGAGCGCTTCCACTTCTTCCACGTGCAGGCTGACCAGTTGCGGGGCGGTCGTGGCTTCGCCTTCGGCGTCATAGGTGTCGGTGGCGAAGCCGAACCTTACCGTGCCTTCGTAGGTTTTCTCTGATGTCGTGTAGAACTGCGCCAACCGGGTGAGGGTTCCGGTGACAAGCGGAAGGACGCCAGTGGCCATGGGGTCGAGGGTGCCAAGATGGCCGATCGAACGTTGCTGCAGAATTCGGCGCGCCCGGTTGACCACGTCGTGCGAGGTCAATCCAGCCGGCTTGTCGATGATGAGGACGCCATTCATGAAGAGGATTTGGTAATTTGGTGATTGAATAATTGGCTAAATAAAAACCCCAGTGTGCTCCTTGGTTTTCAATTATAAAATTACTCAATTTCTCAATTACCAATTATCCGATCACTAACTTACCAAATCTCCCATGTTTCCGATCAGAGACGACCAACCACGATACAGCACGCCGTACGTAAACGGATTTTTGATCGCGCTCAATATTCTCGTTTACTTGTTCCAGTCGTCGCTGGATCCCCGTAGTTATGAACTGTTTGCCCGTCAGTTCGGCATGGTACCGAGCCACTTCGCG
>JACTVF010000047.1 GCA_019695435.1 Methanoregulaceae archaeon
ATCGAGGCGGTCAAAAAGGACGGTGCCGTCGTCGATATGAAAGAGGACGACCTCTTCCGGATCACCGCCGAGCAGGCAAAACTCGGCACGAACTTCATGGCAATCCACACCGGCATCAACTGGGAGACGGTTAAAAGGCTCCGCAACCAGGGCCGGCACGCAGGGCTTGTCTCCCGGGGCGGGGCATTCATGACCGCGTGGATGCTCCACAACGAGAAGGAGAACCCGCTCTATTCGGAGTTCGACTACCTTCTCGAGATCATGAAGGAACACGAGGTCACCCTCTCGATGGGCAATGGGATGCGGGCAGGTGCCATTCACGATGCAACCGACCGGGCCGGTATCCAGGAACTGCTCATCAATGCGGAACTCGCGGACAAAGCGCACGCGCAGGATGTCCAGGTGATCGTTGAAGGTCCCGGCCATGTGCCGATCGACGAGATCGCAACGAACGTCCAGCTTATGAAGCGCGTCACCAACAACAAACCATTCTACATGCTCGGGCCGATCGTCACCGATATTGCGCCGGGCTACGACGACCGGGTCGCCGCCATCGGTGCTGCGATCTCATCCTCGCTGGGCGCTGATTTTATCTGCTACGTGACCCCCGCCGAGCACCTTGCACTCCCGACCCCCGCGGAAGTGTATGAGGGAGTCATGAGCTCACGGATCGCCGCCCATGTCGGTGATATGGTAAAACTCAAGAAGACGAGAGCCACCGACCTCGAGATGGGCCATGCCCGCCGCGAGCTTGACTGGGAGCGCCAGTTCGCCGTCGCCATGAACCCGGCCCGGGCACAGCAGATCCGGGCGGAACGAATGCCGGCCGATACCGATGGCTGCACGATGTGCGGGGATTTCTGCGCCATCAAGATAGTGAACCGGTATTTCAAATTTTAATTGCGATCCTTCTTTTTCCCCCACCCGGTTTTTCTCTGCTGCAAACGGGCAGCATTATGCAGTCCGGTCTCCAATAATCACGGGATCTCAAAACGCCTTTGGGGGAACCATAAGCAGGAGAGAAAAGGAAACCATTCTTGTGCAGGGCAGCAACCCCGCCACCCAGTACACTAAATAATTTTGTCTCAAAATGATCCCTTACGGTGATGCTATCCAGCTGAATTTCGGGGGTTTTATCCCACTCTCAACGGTAGACTGGCGGGGCCGGTCGGTCTGTACGGTCTTTTTCCGGGGCTGCCCGGTCCGCTGTACCTACTGCCAGAACGCTGCGATCCTTGCAGGGGAAGATTTCCGTGATATCGAAGAGGTTATCTCACTTATCAACGGCTCGAAACTTGCGACAAGCGGCGTGGTCTTCTCCGGGGGAGAGCCCACCATGCAGAAGGATGCGCTTGTCGCGCTCGCACGCGCGGCACGCAACCTCGGGCTCGCCACCGGTCTCCAGACAAACGGCGTCTTTCCCGACACCCTTGAAGCGTTGATCGGGGACCGGCTCCTTGACCGGGTCGCTCTTGACATCAAGGCCCGCTGGGCGCGGTATAATAACCTCCTCGGGGGAAATTATGTAAAGAACGTGCAGCGCTCGCTTGACCTCTGTACTGAGGCACTCAGGAACGGGGCGCTCTCGGAGTTCCAGATTGTCATCACGCTCTTCCGTGGCTACGATGACGAGGTTGCCATCATCGCTGCTGAAAGCGGTGATGTCGATCTCGTCCTCCAGCAGGGTGTGACCGAACGTGTTCCTCCGCTCTCGGAGAAAGAACTAAAAAGCATTGCTGACGGGATTCCGCGCAGGGTCCTGATCCGCACGCGCGAAGGGGGTGAAATCGTTTATGAAAGTGATCGGAGTCGTCGGACTTCCCGCAAGCGGCAAGGGTGAATTTTCAAAGATCGCGGAGAGGCTGGGGGTACCGGTTGTTGTCATGGGTGACGTGATCCGGAACGCTGTAAAAAAAGCCGGCCTCGCCCCCACCGATGAAAACCTCGGGGCGATGGCACACCGGCTCCGTGCCGAACGGGGGATGGACGCGATTGCTCATCTCTGCATTGACGCAATAAAAGAAAAGACCGCCCCTCTCGTCCTTGTCGACGGGATCCGGGGCGACACGGAAGTCCGGGTCTTCCGGCAGAACTTTCCCGGCTTTCGCCTGATTGCCATCGAGACATCGTTTGCAAAACGGCTGGAGCGCCTCTGCGAACGAAATCGCAGCGATGATGTGGGATCAGCAGACGGGCTCATGACCCGGGACGAGCGCGAACTGGGCTGGGGTCTCGCAAACGCACTGAAACTGGCGGATATCACGATCAACAACGATGGCAGCCTCGAAGATTTTACCGCATGCGTCACAGAACTGATCCGGCGGATGGAGTGTGATGCATGAACCTTCGCCCGTATTTCTCCTCCTCGGCAAAAGTCTGGGATGACATCCAGTGGGTATATGGTATTGAGGAGGCCGGTTATGCCGGATGGGAGATCGTCGCTGACGGCAACTACCGGCTGGAAAAACCGGAGATCCTTGAAAAGATCAAAGAGGTGGTCGCAAGCACCCGCCTTGGGGTCACGGTGCATGCGCCCTACGGGGATCTCAACCTTGCGACGCTCAATGACCCGATCTGGCGCGAGTCCATCCGGCAGATCGAGGTCTGCATCGCCCACGTGTCGGAGCTTACCGACCGGGTCACCATCCACCCCGGGTATCTTTCCCCTGCAGGAAAACTCCTGCCCCAGAAGGTCTGGGAACTCCAGAAAGAGGCCCTGCGCCGAATCGGGAAATGTGCGGTTGAGCACTCAGTGCTTGCCTGCCTTGAGAACATGATCCACCAGAAAGAGTTTCTCTGCCGGGACTGCGGCGAACTCATGGGGATGGCAGAGGGCATCGAGGGCATCGGCCTCACGTTCGATTTCGGGCATGCAAACACCGTGGGCAAAGTCCCCGAGTTTCTCTCCCGTGTCGCCTCCGCAAACCACATCCACATCCATGACAACCACGGTATCCTTGACGAACACCTTCCGCTTGGTGCCGGCACCATCGACTGGAAGACTGTGGGGAAGGCCATTGCCAGCCGGTACAGCGGGGTGATCGTGATCGAGGGGCGTTCGATTGAAGAAGCAAAAAAGAGCCGTGCCGTTTTTTCGGAGTGCTTTGTATGAGCGGTGAGACACTTCAGGTCTATTTCCTCGGGACGGCCGGGGCACTCCCGACACCGGTACGCAACCCGCCCTGCATCATGATCCGGCGCGGTACCAATACCATCCTCTTTGATTGCGGGGAAGGGGCACAGCAGCAGATGATGCGGGCCCGGTGCGGATTTACGGTAGACGCCATCTTTGTGACGCACTGGCATGCGGATCACTTCCTTGGGATCTTCGGCCTCGTCCAGACCATGTCGTTCAACGGGCGCACTGAGCCGCTGACCATCTACGGCCCCGTGTGGGTGCACGAATTTGTCGAAATCCTTAAAAAGATCAGCCGGTTTAACCTGAAATTCTCCCTTGATTCAGTCGAGCTCTCGGAAGGATCGTGGGTGCGCTTTGACGGTTACACGGTGACCGGGTTTGCCGTGAGCCATGGCTTACCGGCGCTTGGATATGTGCTCGAGGAAGATCCACGCCCGGGCCGGTTCAACCGGGAACAAGCAATTGAGCTTGGCGTACCGCCCGGGCCCCTCTTTGGACGGCTCCAGCGCGGAGAAACGATCCGGGTGACAAAAGACGGGCAGGATAGGGTGATACAACCTTCTGACGTTATGGGAGCTGCGCGCCCGGGCAGAAAAATTGTCTATACCGGAGATACACGCCCGGTGATCCCGGTGCTCCTGGGATATGGGAAGGACGCAGATCTCCTTATCCACGATGCGACGTACGATGAGCGCGAGACAAAGCGTGCCGCAGAATTCTACCATGCGACTGCTGCGCAGGCCGGGCAGGCAGCAGCGGCAGTCAATGCCCGTACCCTTGCCCTCACTCATATCAGTTCCCGGTATACGGATACTGCAAACCATATGGGCGAAGCAAAGGCGACATTTCCCGGTATCGTAATTGTCCCTGACGATCTGTTCATGCTGGAAATCGCCTACCGGAACTGACCGGCCCGGGTCCCTCTTTTCTATTATTTTCCCGTAACGGCTTCCGGCCCGGTAAAATCTCGTGCGGAGATGGCAACTAACATAACCTTCAGGTAACCATTCATGGTACACGCAGCACTGCCGCGTGCGTACAACGTTGAACGATACAAAATACAAAAAATAAGCCCCCAACTATATCGTCCGTTTCGCTTGCGTGTGGAGAGAGAAGATGCAGACAGATACTGATACACTTGTCTACCGACTGGCCGCCGGCTGTGACCTGTCCGATGTCGAAGAAGGGAAAATCTATCTTGGGAAAGTCCAGGGTTTTGCAACATTCGGGATGTTTGTCCAGCTCAACGACCGTATCAAGGGTCTGGTGCACAAGACCAGCATGAAAGCAGATCACAAGGAGAAAGACAGCGTCCTTGTACGGGTCAGGCAGATCCGCCCCAACGGGAACATTGATCTTGAAGAGCAGCTGATCCAGATCTACCAGGTCCAGCAGGTCGAGCGCACATCCACGACGGTCAGGATCGCAGACCTCGCCACAAAACAGGGAAAGACGGTCGCCATCGAAGGCGAGGTTGCCCAGATCAAACAGACGAGCGGCCCCACCATTTTTACCATTGTCGATGAATCAGGTACCCAGAACGTCGCCGCATTCGTAGAAGCCGGTGTCCGGGCTTACCCCGAAGTCGAGCTTTCCATGATCGTGAAAGTCATCGGCGAGGTCATGATGCGCAACAACCAGCTTCAGATAGAAGCCGATGCGGTTGCCGCGCTTACCGGAGAAGAAGAAACAACCGTCAGGGTACGGATCGAAAAAGCGCTCGATGCCCGTGCCGAACCCGAGAATATAAAACCGCTGGTGAAAAGCGATGTCCTCGACAGCCTGATGCCCGAGATGCGCAAGGTTGCGAAGATCATCAGGAAAGCGGTCTTTACTGCACAGCCGATTATCCTCCGGCACCACGCGGATGCGGACGGTATCTGTTCGGCGGTCGCCATCGAGCAGGCGGTCGTCTCGCTCATCCGGGAATCGGGCGGGGACTTTGATGCCGACTACTACCTCTTCAAGCGCGCTCCGTCAAAGGCGCCGTTCTACGAGATCGAGGATATCACCCGGGACCTGGACTTTGCACTCAAAGACCATGCCCGGTTCGGCCAGAAGATGCCTCTCGTGATCCTCACCGACAACGGATCCACCGAGGAGGATGAACCGTCCTACAAGATCGCAAGCGTCTATGATATTCCGTTTGTCGTCATCGATCACCACCACCCGGATGCGACGATCGACAAGTACCTGGTCGGGCACGTCAACCCGTACCATGTGGGAGGAGACTTCGGCGTCACGGCAGGGATGCTCGGGACCGAAGTCGCCCGGCTCATCAACCCCCGTGTCGAACCTGTCATCCGGCACCTGCCGGCTGTTGCCGGCGTCGGTGACCGAAGCGAAGCGCCCGAACGGACCCTCTATCTCGCGCTCGTGCGCGACGAGTATTCAGAACAGGCCTGCAAGGACATCGCGCTCGCGCTCGACTACGAGCAGTTCTGGCTCCGGTTCAATGACGGCAGGGAGATCATCAAGGACGTGCTTGACCTGGTCGGGAACCACGAACGCCACGTAAAACTTGTCAGCCTGCTGGTCGAAGGTGCAAATACGATGATCGAGGATCAGATGAGTGCCTGCATGCCGCATGTTGTCACCCGTGTACTGCCAAACGATGCCCGGCTCTTTTTGATCGATGTGGAGATCCACGCCCACAAGTTCACCTTCCCGCCGCCCGGTAAAACCTCCGGTGAAGTGCACGACCGGCTCTGCAGACAGAATGAAGGAAAGCCGGTTGTTACAATCGGTTTTGGCCCGGACTTTGCCGTTCTGCGTTCACGGGGCGTGCATATGAATATCCCCCGCATGGTTCGCGACCTGCACAACGAGATCCCCGGGGGTGGCATTTCGGGTGGTGGACATCTGGTGGTCGGCAGCATCAAGTTTGTTGAAGGCATGCGCGATGTGGTGCTCGAGGCACTGATCACGAAGATCGGCGAGGCTCCGGTGCAGCAGTGAGAGGAGCTATGCCTTTTTTCCGGTCGGACACGATCAAAACCCCGGAATTACGAAAATAATGATGATTTCAGCCGGATAAAAATCGGCCAAAAATCCAGCCGATTTAAATATTTTCTTGTCAGATTTATGTCACTATTGTCAAAAAAACCATAATTCTTACCAGTACCATCAGATATTTATATATAGGGCTTGATCTATATGAATTCCTAATGCTGAGGCGAAACATGTCAACAGGCAAGAAGATACGAGATAAGTACAATGAAACCCAGCACAAAATTGTTTCCTATCTCCATTCAGGGATAACCAAAGGAAAACACTACTTTAAGTCCAAATACATTGCAAAAGATCTGGGCTTATCTCCTAAGGAAGTGGGAACAAATATGGCGATCCTTGCTGATATGTGCAAGGAGTTGTCCATCATCCGCTGGAGTTATTCGAACAGCACGACGTGGATGGTCACGCCCCGTGCCCTGTAAATTTTTTAATCATCCCCGCCTTCTTTTATTATGCCAAAACTTGAGTTTGAATCATCTGTTGAATTTGTCGCAGACATTAATGAGCAAAAAGATTGTCTTATGTCTCAGGATCCAACACAGGACAACCCCGGTGTCCTCTGGTTCAACATTGACATCCCCAAAGGGCATCTCTTCAAAGCCGGCGACCGCGTCCGGGTAATCGTCGAAAAAATCGAATAAGCATCCCGGTGCAGACAGGTACACCCACAGGATATGCTTCTGGTTTTATGGTGCGGGGTTGTGACGGAGGGGATCAGGTGAGGGGACGGTCTTTTGCATAGAGCCGCAGAGGTGTCTCGAGCGTTATCCGGAACGAATCGACATTGTCGATACTGATGATCATATAGTACCGTGAACCAGAGGTCCGTACGACCTTATACAGAGTACCGTAATTCTGGATCTCGGCTCCCTGCAGGATAATCCCGGTCTTGGCATCGCAGAGCACCATGCGGAACGTTGCATACTGAGGCAGGCGGTTCGCGGTGACGCTCATATTTAACGCCCAGATTTCGTAAGGTACAGAAAAGACCTGGGTAACGCCGCCACGCGCTTCCTCAATATACGCAAAAGGAACGCTCTCGCTTTCCTGCAGAGGGATATCAGAGGCACCAAATGACTCCATGTGATCGGGCATGTGGATGACCGGGTAGGTGAATGGATTGCTTGTATAAACAATCCGGTACGGTTGATCCGGAGGTCGGGGAGTCAGGTTCACTTCAGGAGTCGGGGTGGGTGACGGTGTAACCAATACCGTAACCTTTGTGGATGGCACTTCGGTTACCTGCACGGTAGGGGTACTCACGGAAACCGGCAGAGATGGAACTTTTGAGAGTGCGCCGGGATTTGCGATCAAAGCAATTACTAATATAACCACAAACCCGCCAATAAATGTGTAGAGGTCCCCCGTATCCACACGTAGTACTGGAGTGTCGCATATAAAAACGGTGAGGTTTTATGATGACCGGTAGTACAACCCCCGGTAATGTTTTGCGGAGACGCCAGCATACCTCTTATGAAGATGTGAATATCGACCCGGTTTTTTTATCTTTCGGATCGGCAGAATATGCGGAGGCGGGAATACTTTAGTATCTCTATGGTGCATACTGATTGTTATGGAAGTCCCCGGATTGCGGACGTGGGTAATTTTTTACCTGATCTCATTTGTTGTTCTCCTCTGGGCCGCGTTTCTTACGGTAAACGGTACGATGCTCTGGGTAAGCCTGATGCTTGTCATAATGGTCGTTGGTGTCAACTTTGTCACCGTTTATAACCAGATAAAACTTCAGGCATCGCGTAAAGCGCTCCAGACCAATCTGACAAAAGATATCGGGAAAGATTCTAAAAATGCTGAGGACGACCGACCGCAGCACTAACACCGGGAAAATGAGTCTAGTCTTTTCTGGTATAGATCTTCTGGATTGAATTGACCGGGTTAAAAAGTCCCTCCACCTCACGGCCGAGGTATTCGGTTTTACCCATCACATAGAACCCGCCGGGCACGAGCGCCGCATGAAACGTCCGGGCGAGTTCATCTTTCTGTTTCTCGGTAAAGTAAATGGTCACATTCCGGCAGCTGATCATATCGAGGAACCGGGAGACCGGCTGGCCGCTCATGAGGTCGTGGGGACGGAACCGGATCAGGTCCTGGAGATGGGGTTTTACCTGATAATTCCCGTCAGGCAGCTTGGTAAAATGCCGGTGGATCTGCGCATCGGTAAGTTTTCCCATCGATTTTTCCGAGTAGATTCCCTCTTTTGCTTTTTTCAGCACGACCTCATCAATATCTGTTGCAAAGATCTGGCCGGAGAGGGTCTTGTCAATGGCCATGATATCGGAGAGGATCATGGCAAGGGAATACGGTTCTTCCCCCGTGGAGCAGCCGGCACACCAGATGCGGATCGTCTTTCTGCCACGAAAAAGTGTGGGTAATACCTCCTTTCTGATGAGATCATACACGTCTGCATCCCGGAAAAATTCGGTCACATTGATGGTGAGAGCATTTCTTAAATTCTCGAATTCCGGCGGATGCTCATGGAGGTGTTTGAGGTACTCCCCGTATGTTGCCGTACTTGTCGAACGCATACGGGAAAGCAGCCGTCGCTTGATATAGTCTTCCTTGTAATTGGAACACTGGATCTTGATGGTCTGCTCGATATACCGTTTCAGGAGGGAAAACCCGTCATCATTTGTCAGCGTCATGGAATACTTCGAACTCCAGGGTCGGTGACGACAGGGTGGACAAGAAAGGGGATTACCCTCAACATCCCCGTCCAAACGTCCCCACCATCCCAATCAGGTGTGGAATTCCTCCATCATCCGCTGGCAGTGCTCTGCCATGGTGGAAAGTTCTGCAGAGGCGCTTGCAATCTCCTCGGTTGATGCGCTTGTCTCTTCTGCAAGCGCTGCCATGTCCTCCATACGCTGCTGGTTGTCCTCAGTGGCCGTCTTGACCGATTCAATACCTGACATCAGGCCGGATGTGGCCTGGGCCTGGCTTTCGGTCGCCCTGGTGATCTCGGTGAGGCCCTGGGACACCACATTTGCCTCGGAAATAATCAGGCTGAGCGATTCAACCGTCATGTTCACGCTCTCGATACCACCCTTGATCTCCTCAAATGAGTTCTGGATGGACGAGGCAGTTACCTCGCTCTTCGTCTGGATGGATTTTATTAGGGTCTCGATCTGGCTGCTGGCTTTCTTGGATTCCCCGGCAAGGTTTTTCACCTCTCCTGCAACCACGGCAAACCCGCGCCCGTGCTCCCCTGCCCGCGCTGCTTCGATCGCAGCGTTCAGGGCGAGCAGGTTGGTCTGGTTTGCAATGTCGGTGATCAGGTTGACGATCTTTGAGATCTGGCGCATCTGTTCGTTTAAAGCCGTAATCTCATCAACACTCTGCTGTGAGATCTTCTCAACGGCCTGCATCTTGTCAGTCGCCGTTTTGCCGACACCGGCAGCGTGAATGCCTTCCTGTGCCGCTTTCTCCGCATGCGTCATGACATCATGGGATGTGCTTGCAATCTCCTCAATAGAAGCCGAGATGTCAGATATGACCCCCGATATTTTCCCGACACCAGCAAGCTGGGTCTTTGCATTATCCGTTGCTTTCTGGGAGGAGATGGCCACCTGTTCGGTTGCCTTTGCAATCTCGCCGGTACTCCGGATTGTGTCCTGTATGGTCGTGTCCAGTTTCCGGATAGCCTCCATGAGTTCGACAATAACCGTACGGATCGCCATGATAGATGAATTGTAATCTTTCTTGAGCTGTACAAGAGGATCCGCATCATCAATGCTGAGCTGGTAGGTGAGATCCCCGCCGGCGATCTTTGAAAGGCCGGTCTGGAGTTCTGCCGCACTTGCAGATAACAACTCCGCGCTTGCCTTTGCCTCGTCCATCATCGCCTGGATCTTCTTCTCCTGTTCACGCCGGGCGGTTACATCCACATAGACACACAGGATCGTTGAGATGTTCTGTTGTGCATCCAGCATGGGAATGCCGTACTGCTCGAGAATATGGACGCCGGTCGGGAACTCGATGGTGATCTCCCCGAAACTCCGCTTCTTCTCGGTGAGCACTTTTTTGAGCCCTTCACCGGTCTGCGAAAGGATCTGGAATTCCCTCGCGTTCATGCCGTGCAATTTTTCCTTCGAGAGGCCGGTGAGGGCAAGGTACGCCTCGTTAGCCATAATGATCTTGAATGCAGAGTCCATGAGCATGATGGGCATCGGGTTCTGCATGACAATGGTATCGGAACGCTTCCTGAACGCTGCCGCCTTTTCCATCTCTTTTGCGAGGATCTGCTGGTTGGTGCGCTGTCCGGTCACATCGTTATACACCAGGAGAATATGCTCGATCTCGTTTTTACTATCGAGAAGCGGCATCACGTACTGTTCAAGGATGTGGGTACCGCTGGGAAGATCCACCTTGACCTCGCCGAACGCCCGGCGCTTTTCCTGGATCGCAACCTTGGCACCCTCACCTTTCTGTTCGAGGATCTTTATGCTGCGCAGGTTCATGCCCACCACCTGATCCTTCGCATACCCGCTCATCTGTGTGTAGGCCGCATTGGCCTGAATGACGGTAAAGGTGGGATCAGCCATCAGGATCGGTATCGGATTCTGCTGGACGATCGTCTCTGACATTCGCCGGGCTGCAATAGCCTCGTCCATCTCTTTCTTCTCTTCGGTGATATCATTGTAGACAACAAGGATACTCTCGATCGCGCCCAGATGACCGGGAATGGGAATACCGTACTGCCGGAGCCGGCGGACCCCCTTCGGGAACTCCACGACAACTTCGCCGGTGGAGCGTGTGCCGGTCTCAAGAACCTGCTTCAACCCTGCCCCGGATTGATCGAGAATCTTGAAATCCCGCAGCGACATGGTGAGCAGCCGGCTTTTTTCCATACCGGTGAGCACGACGTACGCATTGTTGACCACCCGGATTTTAAAGCCGGTGTCAACGAGCACAATCGGCATCGGGTTCTGCTGGACAATCGTCTCCGATCTGGCTTTGAGCCGCTCTATCTCCTCGTTCTTTTTGCGTTTTGTGGTGAGATCATCGTAGAGGAGGACAAGGGAAGTGACCGTCCCTGCAGAGTCCAGCACCGGGAGGCAGTACTGTTCCAGGGTATGCACGCCCGAGGGAAACTTCACGGTGAGTTCCCCGACGGCACGCCTCTTCTTGTCGAGAGCAACCTTGGCGCCTTCCCCGGAACGCCCGGTTATGGCAAGATTATTATGGATATTGGTCTTGAGGATCTCACTCTCGGGAATCCCGCTCATCGCAAGATACGCGGCATTGGCTTCAATAACATCAAACGAAGGAGTGACAATGAGCATAGGCACAGGGTTATTCTTCTCCATGAACTCAAGGCGCCGTTCGAGTACGTCAATTTTTTTCTCGTATTCCTCCACACCTGCTGTTGGCGTTCCCGGGGTCTTTGACACACTTAAAGCCGCTGCCTCCACCTGCGCAAGAGCGGTGTTCACGGCATCTACGAGAGTGGAGTACTCGCTCCCGAAATGCGAAATTTCAAGAGGCTTTACCGCTTTTTTTGCAGCGGCGCCCTTGAGCGCAAGGGCGATCTCTTCATTCAACTGCCGCACGTGTTGTGCAATCTCATCGGGAGAACTCCGTCCTGCCGGAGCCGGTGCTCCGACAAATAATGCCTTCCGTCCCGGTCGTTGATCCGTCATATATATCCCACACTCAGTTCCTTACCGTGAATATTTTTAGTCTGCCTCATGCACGATACCGGTGCCCGGGCTGCCTTTTGACCGGTTGCCCAGATCCGTAAGCACTTTCTCCATGTCAAGCCAGATAATGAGATC
>JACTVF010000048.1 GCA_019695435.1 Methanoregulaceae archaeon
GGGGAAAGAGCATCCTCTCCGACACCGCGTACCAGCGGATCATGATGGCGTGCGGTCTCTTCCTCGTCGTCTTCGGGGTCTATTACCTCGTGCGGATCGTTTTTCCCACGGGATAGGGCGACGCCCGGGAAGGGGTGCGCTATATTAACAAAAAACGCCAATAAAGAGCGCTAAGGAATGGCAGAAAAAGAGCAGTCGCGGGATATCCGCACGATGATCCAGGCGTTCCGGACAAGCGATCACTGGGCGGTCTCCCTTGCCCGCGACGTTCTCTGGGTGATGGTGGTTGTCGGGTGCATCGCGCTTGCCCTCTACCTGATCTGCGGGACATGGCCCGCGGTCGTCACTGTAGAATCGTCAAGCATGGAACCCCACATGAACATCGGCGACCTTGTCGTGGTGGTCCAGCAGGACCGGTTCGGGCCCGTCCAGACATGGGAGGAGGCACAATCGACCGGCTACCAGAAGTTCGGCGATTACGGCGACGTGATCATCTACCGCCCCAACGGCCAGACCGATTTCTGGGCTTCGATCGGCCTGCTCCCGCTCTCCAGCCAGCACCCGATCATCCACCGGGCCATGACCTGGGTCGATGCCGGGCAACCGGAGCCGTCGTATCTCAATCCCTATGGCGGCAAGGAAACCCCCACCGAATATATCCCGCTTGCGACCAGCAACACGACCGTGTTCGGGTACTACCTCCTGTATCCTGTCGGCGTTATGCCCCCGACGAACGTCACCGCAGATTCCAAGGGCATGGGATTCAGTACGACAGAGAACAAGTACTTCCTTTCCGAACAGTACGTGGTTGCCAACCAGGGCTACGTGCGGTATTCCGACCCGGTCACCCACGGCGGTTACATCACCAAGGGCGACAATAACCCGGTGAGCGACGAAGGGTACCTCACGGTTGGCAATATCCAGACGATCGAACCCGTGGAAAAGGGATGGGTGGTGGGAAAAGCCCTCTTCACGATTCCCCTTGTAGGCCTGCTCCCTCTCCATATCTGGTGGGTGATCGTTGTCGTTATCGTGGCTATGGTTGTCTGGGACTGGTATGCAAAACGAAAGGAAGCGCCCTCCGGCAAAAAGGCCAGCAAATCAAAGAATCCACAGAAGAGTTCCCGGCAGAAGAAATAGTCCAATATTTTGGTCGTAACGACAATGACATCCGCACTTACCACGCTCCTGCGTGACGTACAGGCCGGCCACCGGCTTACTCCTGAAGAGGGCGAACTCCTCATGAAGACGACCGGCCGCGACGTGTTCCGCGTCATTGCGGCTGCCGACGAAGTACGGGAAAATTTTGTCGGCGATACCGTCACCTATGTCAGGAACCAGAACCTGCACGTGACCAATATCTGCAAGAACCTCTGCGGGTTCTGCGGCTTCGGGAAGAAGGCGACCGATCCCGGGGCCTACTGCCTCGACCGCGACACGATACAGGCCGGTGTGCGGCTGGCGCAGGAACGCCGTGTCACTGAGATCTGTTTTCTCTCCGGAGTCAACCCCGCGTTTAACCTCGACAATTACACGGGGCTGCTCACTACGGTGCACGAGGTAGCCCCGCGAGTCCATATCCACGCATTCAGCCCGGATGAAGTGGCCCATGCGGCGAAGAGGAGCCATTGTTCGACCGCGGACGTGCTCGTCGCCCTCAAAAACGCCGGCCTCGGATCGCTCCAGGGAACCGCTGCGGAAATTCTGATCGAGTCCGTGCGGAAAGTGATCTGCCCGAGGAAAGTCTCCGGAGCTGAATGGATGAGGATTATCAAAGAGGCGCACGCGATGGGGATCCGCACCTCCGCCACCATCATGTACGGTTCGTACGAGTCAGCCCGCGACCAGGTGGACCATATGGCGATCGTGCGGGCCATCCAGGATGAGACCCACGGATTTACCGAGTTCATCCCGATGTCCTATATCCACACCAACACCCCGCTCTATACGCAGGGGATCGCCCGGGCCGGTGCAACGGGCAGGGAAGACCTCTTAATGATCGCCGTTTCCCGACTTTTTCTTGACAATTTCAGGAACGTGCAGGTCTCGTGGGGCAAGCTCGGGCTCAAGATGACGCAGCTTGCGCTCCTGTGCGGGGGAAATGACCTTGCCGGCACGATGTTCACCGACGAAGTCTCCGTGGAGGCAGGTGCGGGAGATGCGAGTTACCTCGACCCGGCGGTCATGGAGCGGATGACTGCCGACCTCGGCCGGACCCTCAGAGAGAGGACGACGCTGTACGAGCTGGTGTGAGCTGCTGACACGGCAGGCACCTGTTTTAAAAACGATTTTTTGCTTTTTTTTAAGAAGGCAGGCCCCGGTCAGAGCCGTTCCAGCGCCTGTTTCCCGGTCATGCCGTTCGTGATCCCGCGCCCCATCGCCCCCCGGTTGGCCTCCTTGACGATGCCGGTGAGGATATCATTGGTATTTACAATGGACGGCCCGATCGCCGGGCGGACTTTTGCCGCGGGGTAGCTGAACGAGTCCAGTGCCGCCACATCGAAGGCTCCGCACCCGACCAGCCCGATATCGGTAATAATGACCACAAGGTTTGCCGGTCCCAGCGGGATGACGTACCCGTCGGCAACCTTATGCGACAGATGAACGGTGACCTTTTCCATAATGCTCTACGATGCACATTGGCGTCGTAGTATTATAATGATGACGGGGGCGCATGGCCGGGCGATAGGTTTACGTTTAGTATGACACAGTGTGACACACAGGACGGGTAGTGCCGGTATGGACAGTCACCTTTCAACGATACTCTCCGATGCAGCAGGAGGACACCGGATCAGCGAAGCGGATGCATTGTGCCTTTTTACGACACGCGATCGTGACGTCTGGAAGATTGCCGCTGCGGCCGATGAAAAGCGAGAAAAGGTTGTCGGCAACGCGATCACCTATGTCCGCAACCAGAACATCAGCGTGACCAACCTCTGCGTCAATGCCTGCGGGTTCTGTGGGTTCTCGAAGAAGCCGGGTGAGGTGGGGATCTATTTCCACGACAAGCTGGCCATTGAGGAGAAGGCCCGGCTCGCGAAGTCCCGCGGGGTGTCCGAGATCTGTACGGTCAGCGGCCTGCACCCGGCATTTACCGCACAGTCCTACTTCGACATCTACCGCTGGATCAGCGAGGCGGCGCCGGGGGTGCACCTGCACGCGAGTAACCCCATGGAAGTCGCGTATGCGGCACGGCAGAGCCGCATGACCACAAAGGAAGTGCTCTCGCAGATGAGGGCGGCCGGACTTAACTCGATGTGCGGGACAGCGGCAGAGATCCTCGTCCAGCCGGTCCGGGAGAAGATCTGCCCGCAGAAGATCTCTGCCGATGAATGGGTGCGTATCATCCGGGAGGCCCACCACCTTGGCATCCCCACAACGGCCACGATCATGTACGGCCACTGCGAGAGCGATCATGACCGGGTGCGGCACCTCGCGATCCTCCGGCAGATCCAGGACGAGACCCTCGGTTTTACAGAGTTTGTCCCGCTCTCGTTCATCCACATGAACACCCCGATCTTCCGGAACGGGCAGGCCCGGGCAGGAGCGACCGGCCGCGAGGATATCCTGATGGTCGCCGTCGCCCGGCTCTTTTTGGACAATTTCAAAAATATCCAGGTCTCGTGGGTGAAAGAAGGGATCAAGATGGCGCAGCTGGGCCTTCTTGCCGGGGCAAACGACTTCGGCGGTACCGTATATGAGGAGAGCATCTCCAAGGGGGCCGGGGCGACCAACACGGACTACCTCGACCCGGCCGAGATGCAGCGGGTGGCAGAAGACCTCGGGCGGACGCTGTGCCGGCGCACGACGCTCTATAAGCGGGCCTGACAGGGTCTGTTTGTGTGAAGATCTCCCTTGACGGGATGACCGGGAAACAATGCGGGCACTGGTGACGAGCACTTCCTAGTCGTGGTTGGGCAGGAGCAGCCTGACGATCTTATCCCCGGTCTTTTTTGCATGCGCCACGGCTTTTGCATCGTTCATGATATCCCCCACATCAACCCCCGTGCCGGTGACCGCCCCAAGGGATGCAAACTCGTGGGCGCTGAGGAATCCTTCAATCGTTTTTACCGTCCGTTCTGCGCCTTTCGATGCATTAACCGCGACCGCGATACCCTTTTTCCCGGAGAGCTTGCGGTCATGATAGAGGGAGTACGTGCGGTCGATGAAGTTCTTGAGCTGGCCGTTAACATCATAGTAATACGTGGGCGAGCCGATCACGAGTACGTCGCAGTCCAGCACCTTCTGTGCGACACCCCCCCAGTCGTCACCCTCGATCACGCACCATTTCTTCTCCTTGCATTTCAGGCAGCCCAGGCACGGGAGGATCTTCTTCCCGGCAAGGGAGACAAATTCCGTTTTGATCCCCGCCTCCTTGCACTGCCCGAGAACCACCCTGATGAGCTGGGCGGTGTTCCCGTCCTTTCGCATGCTGCCCGACAACCCGAGAACTTTCATAGGTTACCCTTTGCTTTGGTGGTAATGATAGTTTTGATCCCGGGAGTAAGCCCGAGGCCGGCAAACGCCGCAACGATCTCGGCCTGCGGCTCCCTGCTCCAGTACAGGAGGTGAGACGGGCAGTTGCAGTCGCTGCACCCGAACTTCTCCACCCCGGGGCCGCCCCGGGCAAGGGCTGCCGCGAGCTGGCATTCAAGACGTTCCTGTGTCTGGGCATACACGGCATACGCGACACGGAAGCGGGGGTCGGTCAGCAGGTAGTCCACGTGCCACGTCGGCCGCCGGTCCCTGTGTGTCGCGAGGTAAAGGTGGCGTTCGAGCCGCAGCAGGCCGCCGGGCCCGAGCGCAGACCCTGTGTAGCAATGCCAGCCGGCCACAAAGGGGAGGGATCCAAGCGCCCCGATCCTCACTGTGCAGGCAGGATTTTTAAAAACGAGGCAGTAAATCCCCTTATCCATACCCACCCTTCATGAGCTGCCGTGCCGCAGCGATGTGCCGTTTTCCGCCACAGTCCACTGGTTCCCCGTGTCCCGGGTAGAGCCCTTCCACGTCGAGCGGCGCGAGCCGGTCAAGGGACGCTGCAAGTGCCTGCCGGCTCCCCCCGGGGAAATCGTAGCGGCCGAACGCCCCGTCGGTAAATACAGTATCCCCGCTGATGAGTGCCTTGTCCGGCTCTGAATAGAGGCAGATACTCCCCGGCGTATGACCCGGCGTGTGGATAATCATGAGGTCCCCGATCCTGTCCCCATCCGCAAGCACGATATCCGGCACGATGCCGGGCGATCGGGCGCCAAAGTGCATTGAGAGGCTTTTGCCGTCATCGATGAGCCCCCCGGCATCGTCACGATGGATCGCGATCTTCGCTGTGCACATGTGGGCGATCTCTTTTACATGAGCCGTATGGTCGAAGTGGCAGTGGGTCAGAATAATTGTGTCGATATCATCCTTGAACGGATGAATGGCCATCGGAAAAAGGCCGGCATCCACAAGGACCGTGCCAAAAATGTACGAGTTCGCGAACGCCCCCTGTTCGGGGATCCACCTGACCTGCATGCACAATAATAAAGCATACCAACAGATGTTTGTTATGGATATGCTTGTCCGCAGGTGCTCTTCCTGTGTTCCCGATCACATAGCGGAGGCTGCCCGGGCGGAGGGCATGGCTCCGGAAAAAATGGCCCGGCTGGTGGCTGGCGGGCAGATCGTGATCCCGGCAAACCCGGAGCGCCGGCACCGGCTCTGTGCCATCGGGGAGGGGTGCACGGTCAAGGTGAACGTGAACATCGGAACATCAGGTTCCCGGTGCGATTTCGCGCTTGAGGAAAAGAAGGCGCAGGCGGCACTCGATAACGGGGCCGATGCGATCATGGACCTCTCGACCGGCGGCGATCTTGTGGCGATACGGAAAAAGATGCTTGCTCTCGACACCACGGTGGGCACGGTGCCGGTTTACGAGGCGGTCCGCCGGGCAGGGAACGCGGCGGACGTGGATGCCGACCTGCTCTTTAAGGTCATCCGGGAGCACTGCGAGCAGGGCGTGGATTTTTTAACCCTCCACTGCGGGGTGAACCGTCAGGCGCTCGATGCCCTCAAACTCGACCCGCGCCTGATGGGGGTCGTGAGCCGGGGGGGGACGTTTCACTGTGCGATGATGATGCTCAGGGACGAGGAGAACCCGCTCTATTCGGAGTTCGACTACCTCTTAGAGATCCTCGCGGAGCACGATGTCACGATCAGTCTCGGGGACGGGATGCGGCCCGGTTGCCTGCAGGATGCGGGAAAACTCGCAAAGTCGGTGGAGTACGTGACGCTCGGGACGCTCGCGAAGCGTGCTCTTGCCCGGGGTGTCCAGCGGATGATCGAGGGGCCGGGGCACATGCCGCTAGACCAGGTGGGTTACAACGTGAGGATGATCAAGGAGATCACCGATCACGCCCCTCTCTACCTGCTTGGCCCCATCGTGACCGATATTGCGCCGGGCTACGACCACGTTGTCGCGGCCATCGGGGGAGCGGAGGCCTGCCGGAACGGCGCCGACTTCCTCTGCATGGTCTCACCCAGCGAGCACCTCGCCCTGCCGGATGTAGAGGATATCATCGAAGGGACCCGGGTCGCAAAGATCGCGGCGCACGTGGGAGACACTGTGAGGCGCCACGAGGGATACCGGATGGAGCGCGAGGTGCAGATGGCCGAGGCCCGGCACCTGCTCGACTGGGATGCACAGTTCAAACTGGCGATGTACGGCGACCATGCAAAAGCGATCCATATCCGGGACGGGGACACGGACACCTGCTCAATGTGCGGGGATCTCTGTGCGATCAAGATGGTCCGGGAACTGTTTGAGGGGAAAGAGGAAAAGCAAAAAGGTTCGAGACGCTCCTGATTTCCTGCACCCGATTTTCACATTTTTGGCTTTTGTAGAGATTATTCAATTCCCATTGTCACGCTCTTGGGGGGCTTCGCCCCCCGCCGCTGGGGCATCCCCCTGTTGCGATGATGACGTATTACCTGTACGCTGAAGTGTAGAAATTTTCTTTACAGGTAATCCCGAGGCATCACACTGCGCCCCGTCACCCTCGGAGGACTGGTGGCGCAAGAGGGGGGCATAGTCTCTTAAAAAAAAGATTTAAACAAAACACCATTTTTACTTTAATACCGATACTGTACGAAAATACACAGAATCGTGCATTATAAGGACACACAAGCATGAAAAAAGACCGGGCCGCGAAGTAGAGATCTCGCTGATTCATCTCTGCCCGGTCACGATCCCGGCAACCTGCGCCATGGTGACCGGCATGGTCCGGGAAAACGGTACCGATTTTGTGATCATCAGGAACTTCACAACGGCCGTCCCGGCGATAGTCACCTCAATGCCGCCTTTCGTGACAAACGTTGCGAGCGCCCCGACAAGAGCCGTGTTGTGCGATGTGACCGGAACCCTGAGCACGGTTGCGGTGCTGGCGGCGATCTTCGCGCCCCCGGTGTTTCCCGTCGCGATCTGCTGGCTTGTGCCATCTTTCTGGTACAAAACGGCAAACGGGCACTCCTTCAGGGTCGCGCCCACCGGGTTGGGGTTTTCCACCCGGATCGCCACTTCAAGATCGAGGGTCGATAGGGAAACGTTCGCAAGTGAAACCCCCTCAAGGGTCACGACCGGGTCCTGCAGGATCGGCATGGTACCAGCGTAGGGCTGAAGGGGAGATAATCCTGCCCGGGGATGAGTTCCGTACCTTACTTCTTTCCCAGTTTCAGGATCCGGATCGCAAGGTGCGCTGCGTTGTCGCCGTTGTCGACGCCCACGCACGCGACCGGCACACCCTTTGGCATCTGGACAATCGAAAGTATTGCGTCAAGGCCGTTTAAGGTCCCGCTGACCGGCACACCGATCACGGGCCTGTCGGTCTTTGACGCGATCACGCCCGGCAGCGCGGCTGAGAGCCCGGCGATGGCAATGAACACCTTACAGGTACTGCTTTTGACATACGCATCCAGCGTGTCCGGGTCCCGGTGGGCAGAGATCACCTGGTAGTCCCAGGAAACCTTGTGCTCGTCAAGGACCTTCTTTGCCTTGTCGGCAATCGCGGCATCGGATGCTGATCCGCAGATGATAGCGACGTCTGCCATAGAAGCCATCCAAACTTATATCCTGTCTATATAAATATAGTATTGGCAGATCCACATGGAAAAAGAATCACTCCTTATGCTGCCGGGCCCGGTACCGATGCCGGAACGGGTCAGGTTCGCAATGTCGCGTCAGGCAATCAACCACAGGAGCGCCGAGTTCGGCGCAGTATACGCAGACTGTGTGAGGGTCCTAAAGACCGCATTCGGGACAACAAACGACGTCGTTGTGATCAGCGGATCCGGCACGGCCGGCATGGAAGCCGCGGTCGCAAACTTCGGCAGGGATAAGGAGATCGCCTGCTTCGTGAACGGCAAGTTCGGCGAGCGGCTCTTCAAGATCAGCCAGCGCTACGGGAAGGCGTACGAGATCAAATCCGAATGGGGAACGCCGTTAAACCTTGCCGCACTCGAAGAGCGGCTCGAAGCGGGTGCAGAGATGATCACCATGGTCCACAACGAGACCTCTGCCGGCATCAAAAACCCGGCAGCGGAGGTGGGAAAACTCGCTCGCAAGCACGATGCGCTCTTTGTCGTGGACGGGATCACCTCCATTGGCGGCGACGTTTTTGAAGCCGATAAGTGGGGTGTCGATGTCGCGATCGTTGGTTCGCAGAAATGCCTTGCCGCCCCGGCCGGGCTTGCCGCGGTCGCGGTGAGCAGCCGGGCGTGGGAGCGGCTCACCAAGAACCCGCCGTTTTACCTCGACCTCGCCGCGTACAAAAAGAGCGCTGCCGGAAAACCGATGGAGACCCCGTATACCCCGGCGGTCCCGCTGTTTCTGGCCCTCCGCGAAGCCTGCCTTATCGTCGAAGAGGAGGGCCTTGCAAACCGGATCGCCCGCCACCAGAGGATGGCAAAAGCCGTCCGCGCTGCTGCACAGACCTGGGGCCTTCCCCTTTTCCCGAAACTCGATGCGAAGCACGAATATTCCACGACGGTCACGGCAGTCTCGTACCCCGAGGGTGTCAAGGATGACGATGTCCGGGGGACGGTAAAGAAGATGGGCATCATCATCGCCGGCGGCCAGGACCACCTCAAGGGGAAGATCTTCCGTATCGGGACCATGGGTGCCGTGAGTGCTCCCGAGATCCTCGCGACCCTTGCCGCGACCCAGCACGGCCTCAAAAAAGCCGGTTACAAGGTCAAAGGTGATGGTGTCGGGACCGCTGCTGAGGTGCTGGGATGAAGGTGGGTGTTGCTGACACCACCTTCTCACGCGTCAATATGGGAGCGTTC
Organism: Methanoregulaceae archaeon; assembly: GCA_019695435.1. GTDB lineage: Archaea > Halobacteriota > Methanomicrobia > Methanomicrobiales > Methanospirillaceae > Methanoregula. The sequence continues at coordinate 9,319 of JACTVF010000048.1, forward strand.
GCCATCGATGAGCTCAAAAAGCATGCGAGCGTGGCGATCGAACGGGTGACCGTGCCGGGGATTAAAGACCTGCCGGTTGCCTGCAAGAAACTGATCGAAGAACGCCGGTGCGAGATCGTGATGGCCCTGGGGATGCCGGGCGGCAAGGAGAAAGACAAACTCTGCGCCCACGAGGCATCGCAGGGGCTCATCATGTGCCAGCTCATGACGAACCACCACATCATCGAGGTGTTCGTACACGAGGACGAAGCAAAAGACGATGCGGAGCTTGCGTGGCTGGCCGAGCAGCGCACCCGGGAGCACGCAGAAAATGCGGTAAAACTTGTCCTTCACCCTCAGGAACTTACAAAAGATGCCGGTACCGGCCAGCGTCAGGGGTTCGAGGACGCCGGGCCTGCCCGCAGGTAAAAATCATCTTACAGATTTATGAGGGTAAAAACGAGATGATCAACTATGTGTGATACAAAACCGACAAAACTGGGATTTGTCGTCGCGGAATTCAACCGTGACATCACTTATATGATGGAGATCGAGGCGCGGGAGCATGCCGCATTCCTCGGAGCAGAAGTGACCGACTGCATGTATGTGCCGGGTGCCTTTGACATGCCGCTCGCGATCAAAAAGATGCTTGCCGCAGGAAAGGTCGATGCGGTTGTCACGATTGGCTGCGTGATCGAAGGGGCAACGCAGCACGATGAGATCGTCGTGCAGCACGCGGCCCGTAAGATCATTGACCTCTCGCTCGAGTTCGGCAAGCCGGTAACGCTTGGTATATCAGGGCCCGGCATGAGCCGGCTCGAAGCGAACGAGCGGATCGATTACGCGAAGCGCGCCGTGGAATCAGCCGTAAAACTTGTCAAACGATTGCAATGAGGCCGCTCTCGGAGAAGGTTGCGGGGATCGCCCCTTCCGCGACTATTGAGATCTCCAACCGGGCAAAGAAAATGCAGCGGGAGGGTATCGATGTCATCAGCCTCTCGATCGGCGAGCCGGACTTTGATACCCCGAAACACATCAAAGACGCCTGCATTGATGCCCTGAACCGGGGAGAGACGCACTACGCCCCCAGCAACGGCATCCCCGAACTGCTCTCGGCGGTAAGTGACAAGATTACAAAAGAGAACAAGTTCCCCTCCAAACCTGAACAGGTGATCGTCACCTGCGGGGCCAAGGACGCAATATACGAGGGGATGGAAGCCGTCCTGAATCCCGGTGACGAAGTGCTTCTCCTGACGCCCGCATGGGTCTCGTACGAGCCCTGCGTCCAGATGGCAGGTGGGAAGATCGTCAAACACGCGGTCAACCAGAAAACCTTCCAGCTCGATGATTCGATCCTCGAACGGGTGAATGCCCGCACCAAGATGATCGTGGTGAACTCGCCGTCGAACCCCTCCGGGGCGGTCTTCGATAAAAAGTCCATGAAGATTGTCGCCGATCTCTGCCAGGACTTCGATCTCTACGCGATGTCCGATGAGATCTACGAGAAGATGGTGTACGGAAAAGAGCATATCTCGCTTGCCGCCATCGGTGATATGGCGGAACGGACGATTACGATCAACGGTTTCTCGAAGGCCTACGCGATGACCGGCTGGCGCCTCGGGTACGCAGTGGCACCCTTAAAGATCATCAAAGAGATGTCCAAGGTGCAGCAGCACTCGGTCTCACAGGCGACCACATTTGCGATGTGGGGTGCGGTTGCGGCACTCAAGGGCGACCAGCGCTGTGTCGAAGAGATGCGGGCCGAGTTCGACCGGCGGCGCAAGTTCGTCATATCAGAACTGAACCTGATGGGCTACACGACTGCCCCGGCCGATGGCGCTTTCTACGCATTCGTGGAAGTAGCCGGTGACGACATGGCAATCGCGACAAAATGGCTCGAAGAGGGCCACGTGGCGGCAACGCCGGGGAGTGCGTTCTATGCGCCCGGGTGGATCCGGCTTTCGTACGCGACTTCGATGGAGAAACTCAAGGAAGCGATGGGCCGGATCAGGAAGGTCGGCGGGAAGTAGGATTCCTGCCGGTCAGATACTTTTTTGCCCGGGAACCCGGCTCCGTTTTGGCGTGCATGGCATCGTGCCGGGACTTTTTTTGCCTGTACGAACTTTCACGCCAAAAAATTCTAAAAAGATTGCCGCGAAAGTTGGAAAAATTGCCCCTTGTCGCAGGTTTCACGACGATGGTAGTGCAGGCCTCCCAAAACTGATCCGGCCGATCATGTGCCGGTCGTACGGTCTGAAATTTTTTCCGGGCAAAAATTTCTGGTTCGAAAGTTGGTACGGCCGGATCTTTTTTGCCGCGAAAGTTTTTAGGCCGTACTTTTTCCGGTTCGAAATCAAAAAAATCCAAAAAAATTCCGGACGAAGGTTTGTACGCCCGGATTTTTCCGGATGGAAATCAAAATTGCCGGGAAATTTTTGGAGCAAACGAAGTCTGCGTTGAATGAGAT
>JACTVF010000502.1 GCA_019695435.1 Methanoregulaceae archaeon
AGCATCGGGAGGGGAGGTTCTGCTTCGTCTGTCCGCGTTGCAGCGAGTCGCTGACCGCCGTCAATCCCCGCACGAATCTGGGCCGTTGCTTCCGTTGCGAAGTGAACTTCAACACCATCGACTTCGTGATGCTGGCCACGGGGCGGGACTTCGTGGAGGCGGTCCACTTCCTCACCGACATCCTCCCCTCGCCGGCATCCGCACCTCCTGCCGCCCCTGCCGACTGACCCACGGCCTCGTCTCTCCTTCATTCTCTGTGGACACCGACGTCCGCGTCATTGTCTCTACGTCTCACACAATCCGAGGCTGGCCGTCTCAAATAGTCCGAGACTTAGCAGGTTGTTGTGCAGGACAAACGGCGGCACGTTGGCGGGCACGCGGGGCGACGTGGCGGCCGACCGCTGGGCGAGCATTCTCCCCCTCCCCCCGTAGCTCATGCCGGCGACGGGCACCGTCGGCCCCTGGGCGGCGCCCTCGGGCGGCTCGGGCAGACCTGCCACGGGCACGCTGGGCGACTCGACCAGGGCCCGGAAGAGTTCCTGGGGCACGGTCAGGTCCATTGGCCATTTCATCACCGGCTGGCTGGGCGTAGCAGAAGAGACGTGGAAGAAGGCCGAGGAACGACGATCAACGCAGCGGCGGCGGAGGGGGAGGCGGCGGCGGTTGTGGAATTGCCCGCGCAGGTGATGGCGACGAAGGCAGTGGGCGAGCAACACGCACACTCTTCATCGGCCTTCCGCATTTGGGACATGCTTGCGCAAGTCTGGAAATTTGATTACCACAGTCGGGGCACGGTAAGAGGTTTGGGTTGGGTGGTGTGATCGACGGTGTCGTGTATGCCGGCGGCGAGATTTTGCGGATTGCCTTGTTATACCATTCGATGAACCGGGTTTGACACTGCGGGCATTGTGCCGGATGGCCATTGAGTCGCGTGCCACAATTCGGGCAGCACGGCCGGCCATCTACGCCCAACGCGATGGCAATACCAATCGGACCCAGAAGCAGACCGAGCCAAAACCCCGTGACCCCAGCTTCTTTTTGACTTCCGATCACGCTGCCGATGATACCGCAGATAATCCAGAGACCAATTAGCCATTCCATTTTGCACACGCCTGTTATTGCGGAAGCGGCTTGATGGGGCTCACGCCGGGAGACCCCTCTGGGGAGGAAATGGCCCTATGGGGTGGGTTGAGGTGGACCCTGGCAAACTACTTGTGCCGCACTCGCGCCGAAGTCGTGATGGAAACATGTTCCAGTTGAAGGCGTAACGCCTTATCCATTTTCTCACCTGTGAGTCCGCCGTATCCCTTGCTGGTGAACGTGACGAAGCATTGGCCATCCGTGCAATCGTAGGTCCAATATTCGACCGCTCCTCCGTTGCCTCGCTCGCGCTTGTCTGGTTCCCCAAACCTGCCGAGAAGTTCGTTCACGGTGTAGATGCGATTCTGCGGGCGCTTGGAAGGCGCCGCGAATTTGCCGGATTGCGTCCTGGACGGCTTGTGAACGGCAATCCCGCGCTGAAAGAGCGACTTCATCTCGTCCATCGTCCGCAGCGATCGGTCCTTGAGGCGGGGCACCGTTTTCGCTTCCGGCTCGTCCGATTTGTCGTCAGCGTTCTTGTCGTCGTCAGCATTCTTGTCAGCGGCCGGCTTATCGTCGGCCTTCTTGTTGGCGGCCGGCGGGGCATCATTGTCGCAACGGGCGACGGATGCGAAATTGAAGACGAGCAGAACAGCCAGCATAGAAATTGCGGTTCTCATAACGGCAGATCCTTTCGCAAGACTGCTGACAGCCTCGCCCTGTGACGAACAAGATGAGCCGCCAGCATGGAATTTCGTCTACAAGAATGCCTCGGATACTACCATACGGTGCCCGACTCGATTTCGCCGGAAAAGGGCGCCGTCCGATGCCAATCCCGCAACCCTGGGGATTCCCACGTTTAGTTGTTTTCCTTAACCCTTGAAAAAGAGGTTGAACCAAGATCGAAATGGTCGGCGTCAACCCAATGGATTCTCGCCTCCACCTTATCTGCGGATTCGGAAATGTCCTTCTTGTCAACTCCCATACCAATAAATTGACTCCATTCCGCCCCTTTCGCATTCTTTATCTGTTCAAGTTGTGCGTCGATGGGTCTAAGTTGCTTTCCAAAGTATTCGTCTTCGTACCATTTACGGTGCTTCTCAAGTTGCTCTACGTATGGCTTGTCGTTCTTTTTTTCGGCCTGTGCAATATTGTCAAGCTGTTTCTTGTTGAACTCTTCAGCAGCGTCAAGTATTTGCTTCTTTTGCCGTGCCAACGATTCCATTTGAGCATCTCGAATCTTCTTTGTGTTAAGGCAAATATAATCGCCGTGCCAAGTCAAAAGCTCCGCCTTTACGCCCTGCTCCAAGATAGAGCCATCGGACCGAAACTCCATCTTGACCTTTTCCTCTGGACCACCCTTCCAGCTCCCTTTTCAAGATAACGGGCAATGGCCCACAACGCAAAATACGAAAAGAACATCACCAGTCCCAAGACGATAACCCAGACGATAAGTTTATACTTAACAAGAAATGACGCCGCCTCCCGACAAACGCGCTCGGCGGTCTGCTGATAAATACGCGCGGTGGTAATCGCCGGTGGCGGAATCGGAGACGTCGCATTTGGCTTATCCGCAGGGATGAACTGCCGTAGTGCCTCCCTTTTTTCGTCGTCTGAGAGTTCCGTGATGCTGTCGATCACTACCTTAGCCTGATAGAAAGACACGCCCTCGTTCTTCAATGCCGCAACCATCTCTTCGACTTCGGGTGTCATAATTGCGCGTTCTCCACGTTGTGCGCGCAAGCTACTTCCCAACGAAAAAGGGCTTCGCGGTGGATGTGAATCGCTGTTACGTTGCCCGGGCCCCACTGGCAAGGGGGATAGTGTGCGTGCCGTAATAGGGAGAGATGGCGGGTTGGCAAGTGGCTCCTTCGTTCCCGCGTCAGGTTGAAGTGGCGGTAATATCGGCGTGAGTAAGGCGGGGGCGGTGGCCGAGGACGAAGGTCTCTTGGCTTCCCTTGACGAGACCTTTATCTGCAGGAGCATGAATGTGGTATCGTCGATTCTTAACTGCCTGCCGTCTCGCTGGGCTAGGATCACATCGCGCCATTGCTGATCGCTCAACTTCCAGAAGTCAGCCCACTTGGGTCGATCGCCCGTCTCTAGTCGCCGCAGAAGGCATTCAGCGAGGGCGTCGGTGCAAAGAACCAAGAGGTCATCCGGGTAGCAAAGGTCATCGAAGCTCGCAAAACGTAGACCTTCGTCACGATTCAAGTCAATGCTTCCTAGGACCACGGGGTCCGACTGAAAGCAATCGGACCGCTCAATTGGAAAGGCACGTATCAGTTTCTCGTTGCGAACGTGGAAGAGGCAACTGTCGCCAATTGCAATCCCATGTAGCTGGAGTGCGCGAGGTTCATGGGCAGTGGAAGCATCACAGGGCGACACCCGAATGCGAAGCAGGGTAGAGAACGCACCCTTGGCCAGCTTCGCTTTCTGAAACCACTTCAAGTCACCAACGTCTACCGTTCGTGACCAGGCTTCCCGTTGTTCACGCAACCAGTTGACCAAACTCGAAG
>JACTVF010000049.1 GCA_019695435.1 Methanoregulaceae archaeon
CACGGATTTCTGGCGCATTTTTCCCATTTTTAAGGGTATTTTTAATGAGATAGGAAAACATTACCTCAAGGGTCGGATCACCGAACAGTTCCAATGCATCCACGTCAAGATCTGTGCGTAATGAATCGATCTCCATCAGAGATAGGATGGAACGGATTGTACCCGAAACATCCACCCATCGCGGGAGTTGCGTGCCTATCTTCTGGTAGTCGATCGTATACTGAAGCAGCTCATGAATCTGTTTAAGAATATTCTCTTCTGCTTCGAAACATTCCATGCCATTCTCGTCCTTTATTATCTCTTTTGAAAGTTCGACATACCCGCGCAGACTGGTAATTTTATTCTCAATCTCATGCCATACAATGCCATTCATGAGATGGAGTTTTTTGTTGGAGAGTTTTAACGCACGTTCCAGCAGTTTCCGTTCGGTAACATCCTCCAGACTTTCAATGGTTCCGATGACAGTGCCGTTGCTGTCCGTGACCGGTACTGCGGTAAAATGCAGCCATTTTCCCCCATTGCCGAGGAGCGGGAAGAACTCGGTGGCTTCGTAAGCCTTATCAGCAGGTTCTGGCCGGGCAAATTTATCACCGTACCAGTGTGTCAGATCCCCGATTAATTCGTCAACCAGAAGATCAGCGAGGCATGGCCGCTTCACACCGTAGAACGCTTTCCAGTGCTGTGTTGTACCGAGAATGTCCTCCTCTTTAATCCCGGTTAATTTTTCCAGTGCCCTGTTCCAGGCAATGACACCGTGGTTCCGATCGATTAAAAACTGGGGAACCGAAGACGTCCGGATGATTTTGCCCCAGATTGCCAGGATGTCTGTTGACCGATCTATACTTACCGATACGGGCTCAATAATTTTGCCACTACCGCTTTTTTTCGGTTCCATTGTAGCAGTCATACCGTAATCTAAATCTCCTTGCCGGATCACCGTGATGTATTAACACCGGTACATACGTGCATCAACCTCGCCAGTGCCTGCGGGTCATGGTGGAATGCATCGTGATTCATATTCGCTGGAGAACCCTTCCGTGAAATCCCTTTTGCCACCTGCTAATAAAAAGACTGTATGAAAATCATGACTGCCGGCTTTTATTCAACTGTCCTGACAATTCTCATCTCCTGCCTGATAGTACACCAATAAGGAATGTGTGTGATTTATTATGGAGGAGGTTGCAATCCCTATGGTAAATCACACACTACACACCCTATCAGGAGAATAATACTATATTATTACCTGTCGAAAGATTTTAACGCCATAAAAAATTTTAATGCCGTTATAATCAAATGTGTTCGATGCAGCCCGGTCAGGAAGGAATTTTATTGTGCTGACTTGGTTTGAATGACTGGGCTTTCACCTCCCGCAGTCATTTACGGTTCTGGATTTTCCGATGCATCACGGAAATTTCCTGGTTATTTACCTCCAGTATCAGGTAAACCAATTTCATCCTCCGTATCGTTGATGCTCACTGAGGGGTGGGATGTCTCTGTTAGCATTAACTCTGATCCCGATATGAGGATATACGCGATAAACCGGCATCTGAAGAACACCGGGACTATCGTAATGGGGGATTTTCGGACGTCAGCCCCTATCAACGGGGTGTGCGGGGAAGGAGATGCACCCGCTCAAAACAGCGATAAGTCAAAAATTACCAAACAATTTATAGGTAGGGAGGATTTTTTTACCTGATAACAATAATACAATCACAAGACCGGTGGGGATATGAGCGATCTTCTGAGTATCATCTCGGCATCCGATAAAAGGCGGAATCTCCTGATTCTCTTGGACAGCGGGCCCAAGGAATGGGATGAAATCAAAAGAATACTCAAGGTTACGTCTACCGGTATGCTTCCCCAGGTTAAAATTCTCGAAGAAGAACACTTAATCGAAAGAGAGGGTAAAAAATTCTTTCTTACTCCGATGGGGAGGGTACTTACAGCGCACATGGTACCCCTTATCAGAACCATGGACATTTTTGATAAAAACAAAAAATACTGGAATGAGCATAATCTCGAAGTATTGCCCTATGAGATCCTTCTTGATATCAGGGACCTCGGCAACTACCGGATCATCGCGAATTCCGACGAGGAAATTTTTGATATCAACACATTCCTCAACAATATTGCCCAGTCAAAAACCTTAAAAGGCCTATCCCATACCATTCATCCCCGGTATCCGACTTTTTTCCTGGATCTTGCAAACAAAGGTATGGAAACGTCGCTGATCTTAACCCCCGGGGTCTTCAGGATAATAAAGGAAAAATATCCCAAAGAACTTGATGCGGGATTGAATCTGAAAAATGCACACGTCTACGTCTCTAAAAAAGACATCAAATTCTCTTTTACGGTAACAGATTCGTATTTTTCGATATCACTGTTCTATAACAACGGGATCTTCGATTCCAAAAATGACGTGGTCAGCCACGATCCTTCCGCCCTCCGGTGGGGGGAGCGTATCTTCTTGTACTTCCTGAAAGAGTCGGAAAAAGTTGAGACTATAGATTAACCGGGAATACACGCCCGGAGTGCCAATGAAAAGACATATTCCCAACTGATAACAAATTCCCTTAGTTTCCGATAATAAATCTGGGATTTGTGTTCAAATGATGAAGAATACACCATCAGAAATGCGATGGTGAGGATCAGGCCAAACAACAATACAACCCATTCATGCCCGATAATCCCGACGAACAATGCGTACACCATAACGCAATGCAGTCCAATTAGTATCAGTATCAGGACTTTTTTGGTTAAAGATTCCCCGAGGCAGGCGGGCAGGGTCTTGATACCGGCAGCCGTATCTCCGTTGACATCCTTAAAATCGTTCACGCACGAAGTGACGAATATTTTCATTGCAAAGAACAGGAAAATGATACCGACGGTCACAACACTGCTGCACCACCGGTTTACGATGAGGGCAATCGTTCCTCCCCAGGTTATACCAATGACGATATTTTTTACACCAGCACTTGCTTTGAGTTTGAGGTTGTACGACCCGATCCGGACACCATGGGTATAGAGGTAACCGACGACGAAGGGAAAAAACGGTGCAAAATAGATTCCATCCTGTGCAAGGAGGAACGCACCCAGAAGAAATGCTATGATACATGCGATAATGCCGGTTTTTTTATCTGCTCCATATAGTTCACTTTTATTTATCAGATCTTCCTTACATTCAAGCGCACGATCTAATGTATACGTCGAATAAATGATCAAAACACCTGCGCAATATACCGGTATATTGATAGCAAGCCCAGCAAGGAGGAATGCGATATGCAGACGAAGTCCTCCTGAAATTGCGACAACGGTTGATGAGTTCAGAAGTCGCAGGGTTGGTTTGCCAAAGAGTGCCACATCATAAAAAAATTTCCCCTGATGCTTTATTACAACCTCATAATAATTTTTAGAGGTGTTAAAATTATTCATTTTTGTAATATAAATAAACCAGTATAACCGGATAATAAGCTGACGGTACAGTTTCGAAATAATTTCTTATCGGCATCCGGGCGGACAGGTCGCTCATCATCGAGATCGTCCGCTCCCGCAGACCGCTGCCGGATGCGCACACGGTATGCACGCTCTACCGCAGGGGGGGATGGATTACCTATGTGCAATGAAGACCTTGTCACAGTTCCGGGGACCTGATCCGGGTATATCCCCGGTGCCAGTGGAGATTCTATAATGCCTGCCTGAAAGGGATCTGGCTGGCGAAGAACCTGATGGCCGGTTCTGGACCGGCCGGGGATGTGGCAGGGAACTGAGGGGGTAACCCCCCATTTACGTTGGGCCAGGGGGGGTAGGGGCCCCCTCAGATCCGGATGACCCGGGGGGTACCCCCTCCTTTCGTACGATCGGCAGGCCCCCACCTCTCTCAGGGTACGGAGGGGGGACCCCCTCTTCCGGCGGAGGCTCCACGCGAACAGCAGGTCCCGGTGCTGGAATGCCGGGGGGGTAGTCCCCCCTTTCACTGAGGGAGGAGGGGGTACCCCCCCCTCAAGGTAGCCCCGGATAACGGCAGGTGGATACGTTTTTTTGCGGATGACTTGGAAAACCAAAGACCTCTCCTGTAAGGGAGGTCTAAACGATATCAGCTGCTTATTTCAGCGCAGAGGATTTCAGCCTGCTCAAGAATGGTCACTACTGCGTTTGGCTGCTTATCCGGAGGATAGTTGTACTTTGTCAGGATGCGTTTTACCATCACGCGGATCTTTGCCTTCACACTTTCTTTTACCGTCCAGTCAATGGTGACATTCTTCCGGATCTGCTCGACCAGCTCGTGCGCAATTTTCCTGAGAACTTCATCCCCCAGGATCTTCACAGAACTGTCATTGACTTCCAGTGCCTCGTATAGCAACCGGATTAACCCCTGCGAAGCAGTCGCAGGTGAGACAACAAACATTCTCAGGGAAAAGGGAGGTGTAACAAAAACCCAAAAAAAGAGAGGCCTGCACCGCTCGCCGTTCGTGTACGAAGCGATCAGGCTCCTCAAAGAGCACGGGTACGCCCCGTTCCGTCTCCTCGACAACCCGGACTTTACCGATGCCATCATCGCGACAAAAGAAAAGTCCGCGGGGCTTTTGATCGCCATCATCTACTCCCAGAAACAGGTGCCGGACGCCCATACCCTCCGCACACTCTTCCCACAAAAAGTGGACAAGGCCTGCGCCATGGTGAAAGCCACGCCGCACCGGACCATGATATGGGTGAACTCCCCGGTCTCCGGCTGGAGGTTTTACCGGGTGGAAGTCGGCGGTATCTCCTACGACTGGGACATTGCAAAAGAGTTAGGGAGATGACACCCTCTTTTCTTTTAGATTTCTGCCCCGATATCTGCCGGCGCAACGCAAACGCCCCGGAACCGGCAACATGCCATTTTCCTGCCCCGGATTCATCCGCTTTTTCAGGACTATATCCCTGGAACGCCTACACTTGTATGTCAAAGGGCGCCCCGAGACACAGAAAAAAGAAAAAGGAGGTAGAAAAAAATGGCAGACTTTACACAGAACAGTGCAGTCAAGAGTGCAGTCCGCAAACTCACGGAGCCGCTTGCGGATGTGGACGCGTTTAACACGCTTGTCCAGTCCGTCATCACGAACAACCCGTTCGGATGTGCAGCACGCATCGTCTCGGGCGTCAACCACCCGCCCGTCGAGAAGTCAAAGGAGACCTACACGGCCAAGTTCGTGTACCAGGATGAGGACGCAAAGAAGATCGGCAGCGGCTCGGAGAGCTACAGCACGGTCGCCGGCTACAAGGCAGGCATCAACGCGGTCCTCGCCAACACGGCAAACGTCACGGCGCACGGGGGAACCCCGGCCCATGACTCTGATGGCGACACGTTCTCCGCGACCCTCAGGTGCTACGCTGCGAACGGCGAGATCTTCATGGTGACGTTCGCCCGCCAGCAGGTATCGGTCTCGTCCTACGAGGATGACTCAATCAGGACCGTGATCGAGACCTGGGCCGACGGTGTCACCGCCCTCGCCTGAAGTGAGCGCGATGGACAACGAACTCATCATCACCGGAGCATTCCTCGGCACGGGGCTGCTTGCCTACGTGATCGTCCCCGGTCTCCTCGTCATGTGGGACCGGGTGCTCGACCACATGGAGCAGAGTGAAGAACAGGGGAAGAAAACCTAAAAGGCAGGGGGGGATTTCCCCTGCCCTTCTTTTCAAGACGCGCCGAGCCCGGCTCATCCGGTGGCCGCACCTTTCCTAAAACCAGCTTTCAAGCGTCTTCTGTCCGGCTTTTACCGTGTACCGTTCGATCGCCGCATCGACCCGTTCTTCGGCAAAATCATACCCTTCGCAGAGCATCTTTTTTATCCCTGCTGTATCAGGGTGGCCCCATGCAAGGCTGTAGTCGCTCGTCACCGGCGGGTGCAGGAAAAAGTCCATCACCGGCGCCGGGTCGAAGCCCGGGCACTTCTCTGCAAGTTTTGCCGCAAACTCCCCTTTCTGCACGATCTTCAGACCGGTCTTTGCCCCCACGCCGTCGGCGCCCGGGTTGAAATCGGTTCCCACCAGTATGCCGATTTCGATTAGCTGCTCCCGGGTCAGTTTCAGGCCGGCGAGCACCTCGGCGAGCACCATCCGCTCCGGGTTTACAGTAACGACCCGGCCCCGGATCTTGCGCTTCCCGCTCACCGTGAGGTTCCGGACCAGCGTCGGGGTGCCGAAGAGGAGCGTATCGTAGTCCTGCGAGACCGCGTACCGGGCGTCCCCTTTCTGCACCATGTACGCCGCCTGTGCTTCACCCTCGGTCGGTGCCTGCACGTACGGGATGCCCATAAGGCCAAGCAGTTCCTTTGACGTTGCAATGATCGTCTCGTCCACCCGGGTCGACAACCGGGCCTGCTTATATGCCTCCTCCTCGTCGCCTCGCTCAGCCGCCTCCTTCCACTTCTCTCCTGCCTAGTCCCGGCTTTTGTGGCGCACCGCGATCGTTGCATCCTTGAGCACGGGCGGCTTGCCGTCAAAGACAAAGACCGGTTTTATCCCTTTTTCAAGGAAGTTGATCATCCTGAAGAGGATCCCCGAGAGATGGGAGGTCACCCTCCCGTGACGGTCCATCAGCGGTGTCCCGTCCGGCTGCCGGATAATGGTTAAGAACTGGTAGAGCGCGTTGTTTGCATCGACCGCCGCCACCCCGGAAAGGCCTTCCCAGGTAACCGGCATCTTGTAGTCAGCGATGATATCCCGGAGTGCGACACCCATGGCCCGTTATCTCCTGTACTATCCGTCGGCCGCCCGGGCTCTTATTTGTACACCCGTTTTGATAACTCGCCCACCAGGTCCTCAAGGTGGCCGGTGGTCTTGTCATACTCCTCGGTCATGTGAGTGGAGATTTCCTCCAGGTTCGTGCGCAGCATCCGCTCCCGGGTGATCACGTTCTTTTCGAGATTCCGCACCTTGATCTGGAGGGACAGGAAAAGCCCGCCAAGCGAGAGCATCATGAGAGCGGCGGCAATGGCAATCGTCAGGTCCTGCCAGAACCGCAGGATGAGAAAGAGGGTGGAGATGACCATCACTGCCGTGAGCAGGATGTCGGGGAGATACTCGGGAATGTCCATGCTTTTAGATGATGAAAGCACACTAATTAAGCTAACTATCCCTTCAGGAGCCCATGTTCATGGATACAAGCGCCGTAAAAAAGTTCGTCCCGTTCATTGTGATGCCCGCATTTCTCGTCATCGTGGAGCTGGGCTCTCTCGCCCTCTCGCTCCCGGTCCAGGCCGCCGGCCTTGTCGCATTCCAGGACCCCCAGTCCATGGCAAACCCGCTCATCTTCATGGCGATCCTTCTTGGTTTTACCGCATTTCTTCTGGTGCTGATCAAATACGGCCGGAAGAACCTTATCGCATGGGTGATCGGGATCTCCATCTTCCTGACCTTTGCCTACGTCTTTGCCGCGCTGGTCCCGATGGTGATAGGGCCGGGATACGTGGAGATTGCGGTCATGCTTGCCCTTTCCGTGGCTGCGACTGTCCTTTTGTACAAATACCCGGAGTGGTTCGTGATCGACGCCCTCGGGCTCCTCCTTGCGGCCGGCGTGGCCTCGATCTTCGGCGTCTCGCTGGGCACTATCCCGGTCATCCTGCTTTTGGTGATCCTTGCTGTCTACGATGCGATCTCGGTCTACAAGACCAAGCACATGATCACCCTTGCCGAGGGGATCATCGACTTAAAAACGCCGATCCTCTTTGTCATCCCCAAAAAACGCGATTATTCATTTATCAAGGAAGGGATCGGGAAACTGGCTAACGGGGGCGAGCGGGCGGCGTTCATCATCGGGATGGGCGATATGATCATGCCCTCCATGCTCGTCGTCTCCGCCAATGTGTTTTGTGGCGGGGTAAAATATTTCGGGCTCTTCAACCTGCCTGCCCTCGGGGCCATTATCGGCTCCGTTGCCGGCCTTGCCGTCCTGCTCCACTTTGTCATGTCGGGACGCCCGCAGGCAGGTCTCCCCCCCTTAAACGGCGGGACTATCCTCGGGTTTCTGATCGGCTGGGCCCTCATCGGCTTTGCGTGAGGCTTCCCAAGCCTTGCGGTGGCTGAGGAGTTCTTTGAGCACCTCATCCACCCCGTCTTTTGTTTCGGTGGACATGGAGAGATATCCCTTCTCCACCCTGAGATCGGACTTGTTTGCCACGATCACGAGCGGCACCTTCACCATGCCTTTCACCTCATCGAGAAGCCCCAGCTGCATCTCCATCGGGTACCCGCAGTGCTCGGACGGGTCGAGGATATAGAGAATCACGCTTGCCACGTTCATCATCGCGGAGAGTGCCTGACGTTCGATGGGGTTGCGCTCCTCTGCGGGCCGGTCGAGGATCCCCGGGGTGTCCACGAACTGGATGCGGACCCTGCCTTCTTCGCGGAGCCCGACGATCACGCCTTTTGTCGTGAACGGGTAGGACGCGATCTCGGGAGTCGCAGAGGATACGAGCTGGATAAACGAGGATTTGCCCACGTTCGGGTAACCGGCGATCACGACCGTAAATGCGTCCTCGATATGGGGCAGCTTCCTCAGGGTGTTTCTCACTTTGTTTAAGAACCGCAGGTCCTTATCGATCTGGTGGACCATCGAGGCAAGGCGTGCGACCGCCCGTTTCCGGAGCACGAGGGTTTCCGTGGAGCGCCGGGACTGCACCGCAATCTCGTGGCCCACCATCTTTGTGTGCTTGGCCGCCCAGCCTACCGCCCCGAGGGACTGCTTAATATTATCGATCCCGTAGAGGATCTCCGCCATCTCCCGGTAGAAGGGGGGGATCTTTTCAAACTCGGGGAATCCCCGGATGATATAGACCAGCCGGTCGTGGATGGCCGCGCCGACAGCCCGCACAAACTCCTCGTTTGCCCGATCCTTGTTTGTCTTCTCTTTACGCTTCTTTGCTGCACGGCGGAAGCTCCGGTCAAGGATCTCATCAGCAGTGGGCACCGTAGGCATCCGTTCGAATTCCACAAAACTCCAACCTATATATCCATAGACTGTGATACGTCTTATCGTTATGGAGCTGTCCCTGATCCAGAAGGATATCCTGATCACGCTCATCACCCTCTACCACAAGCAGTCTCATTCCATCAAAGGTGAAGAGATCGCTGATATGATCCTGCGGAACCCGGGCACCGTGCGCAACCAGATGCAGTCCTTGAAGGCAATCGGTCTTGTGGACGGTGTTCCCGGCCCGAAGGGCGGCTATATCCCCACCGAACTGGCATACAAGGAACTCAACCTGAATGAGTCTGGCGCGGATTATGATGTCCCGATCAGCCGTGAAGGCGCGGAGGTGAAGGGAGTACATGCGCAGGAGATCGATTTTACCACGCTCTGTCATCCCGACATCTGCCATGCGGTCATCAAGCTCGTCGGTAGCGCGAAGATCTTCGAGATCGGCGACAAGATCACGATCGGCCCGACACCGGTGAATAAACTCCTGATCCGGGGAGAAGTCTTCGGGAAAGACGAGTCCAAGCAGTCGCTTCTTATTGCCACCTCAGAAATGATCTCGCTCCCGAAGCAGCCGATAAAGGCCTACATGAGCACACCGCTCAAGTCACTTACGAGCACTCAGTCTCTTAAGGATGCGATCGCCCTCTTTAACCGGCACCACATCCACGGCGCCCCGGTCATTGACGGCGAACATTTGGCGGGCATCATCACCATGAGCGATGTCGCAAAAGCCCTTGACCGGGGCCTGCCCTTTGAGACAAAGACCGCAGAAGTGATGACCCATGATGTGGTCGAGGCGCCATCCGACATCAAGCTCTTCGAAGTGATCCGGCGTTTCAAGGAACGCGAGATCGGCCGCCTAGTGGTGACCGAGAACGGGAAGCCGGTGGGTATTCTTACCCAGACGGATATTATCCGGGTCTTTCCCTCGCTCTGACGAGTCACGCCGTCCATTAGGTTTATCCTGCAACGGGCACATTTTTTCATTCACGCGGGCCGCGCACAAAAAAGAACGAAAATGTCGGATTGGTTTTTCAAAATAACCTTCTATGCCCCGCCATTTCAGATCACTTTAAATATTAATACATCGTCATTTTTTTTATGACTCGTACATTTGCCCGCAGCCTGTCACGGAAAAAGATCATGAGCAATGACGGTAAACTTATCGGGGTGCTCAAAAACATCAGGGTCGATTTCGATTCAGGGCAGGTTCTTGACCTGATCATCCACCCGGACCAGTCCTTTGTCACCGACGGTTACACTCTTGAGGATGGTAACCTGCTGGTCGTCCCCTTTGAGTCGGTAAAAGATATCAAGGATTATATCGTCGTCGACCGTTACCTTGCCCGAAGATAAGGCAGATACTTTTTTACTGCTTGTACAAAGCCTTTCCCGTACCCTTCCTCCATCACGTCGGATGCCGCTGCTTTTGTGGCCGGGTGGGCATTTGCGATGGTCACGCCCCGGCCGGCCCATGCGAGCATCTGTGCGTCGTTGATCCCGTCACCGATGGCAAAGAAGTCCTGTGGGGAAAGGCCCATGTCGCGTGCGAGAGCGACAAGAGCGGTCCCCTTGCTGACCCCTTCTGACTGGAGATGGATGGCATACCCGGTGTCTATCACCTGCACCGGCTGCCCGGTAAGCACCTGCTGCACCTCTTCAACCGGCACCGTCCGGGCAAAAGCAAGGTCTGCATGACGGTATGTGGGGTTGTAGAGCTCCAGTTCAATCCCTTTCTTCCGGTAATGGGCCTGCACAGTTTCAAGTGCGGTACGGCAGACTCCCTGATCGCCGGTGATACGGAGGGTACCAGTGTACCCGATCCGGTACACCCCCCCATTCTCTGCGATAAACGTCCCTTTGGTACCCGCCATTTTACAGAGGGCGTCCATGAAACAGGAGGTGTTCCCGCTCGCAAGGACAACCTCGATTCCGTCGTCTACGAGCGACCGGATACACTCGATCGCCCCGGTGTCGATCCTGCGGGAGGAATCTGTTATTGTTCCGTCAACATCTGTCAACAGCGCTTTCAACACGGCTTAAGTCCTGCCTCTTCAACCATGAATGGTGCTTCTCCCTCGGGAAGGTTGGGACTGTCCACGAGACGGGCAATACGCTTGCCGGCCTTGCTCTTCCTGAGGTAGATCCGGAAAGTTGCCGTGTGGCCCACGATGTTTCCCCCGATGGGTTTTGTCGGGTCGCCGAAGAACACGGCCGGGTTTGACATGACCTGGTTCGTGACGAGGCCGACCGCGTTATGCTCGTCGATGAGCTTGAAGAGATCGTGCATGTGCCGGTTAAGTTTCTGCTGCCGTGCGGCAAGCGTTCCCCGCCCTGCGTACTCGGACCGGAAGTGGGCGGTGAGCGAATCGATGATGAAGAGCTTCACCGGCTTCTCGCTTGACTTGAGCTCGTTCGCAAGGTCCCGTGAGTTTTCCACGAGAAGCATCTGGTGGTCGGATGTGTGCGCCCGGGCGATATGGATATTGTCCAGGAACTCCTGGGGGTCAGGGATGCCATCGATGCCAAGACCCTTGACCATCTGCTCGATACGCTCGGGACGGAACGTGTTCTCGGTGTCGATATAGATCACGCTGCCGTTAAGGCCGCCCTGCTCTTCGGGCAGCTGGACGTTG
>JACTVF010000050.1 GCA_019695435.1 Methanoregulaceae archaeon
GGGTCCCCCTTTGGCCAAAGAGGGACCCCTACCCCCCATGACTCCGGCCCGGCAAAATATGGCTTCAGACGATAACTCCACACGAAGCACCGGTTATACAAGTGCAGTCAAGGGGGGGTAATCCCTCCTCATGTGCATGGAGGAGGGGGTGGGGGTCTGGCCTTCCGGAAAAAGAGGAAGGGGGGTAGGGGGGTCCCGGTTTTTTATGAGCGGGGGGTACCCCCCCTTCCTGAACGTATCTGAACTATCCAGGTATCGTCGGGAGTCCACAGGAAACGATGGTTTTATGGGTGGAGCCGGGGAGGGGTACCCCCTCCTCTTTGCTCAAGAGTGGGGGGGTGCCACCCTCAGCTGAGTGGTGGGGGTACCCCCCCAAGGACTGGTTTTTTTCCGGAATAACACACTGTTAACTGTGATAAAATAAAAAAAAGATTAAGTGTGAGATATTTCGGTCAGGTAAATCACTATTATTCTAACAATCGACCAAAGAGGAATCATCGTTGCAAATGTTGCTAAATAAAACATGTTTGTTAGGTTATTATCGCTAAATTCGCTCGTATATGAGTAAATCAAAGTCATTATTGACGCGAATATTCCAAAAATGCAACATGATATGGTAACCAATACTACGAGTGCATAATTTTGCATAATTTCTTTTATTAAAGGATGATTGAACGATATCACGACAAAAGTAGTCGCTAAAAATGCTGTAAAAATAATTATATAATTTTGCGATACGACACGTATTCCTTCGACGGAGATTGGGTATTGACGAAAAAGCCCCAGAAGAATACCATAAGAAACAATTATTCCAGTTATTGCAAATTCAAAATTTGCATAAACATTGTAGAGTATTTGGTAGATAAAATCAAAAATCCCCATAATTATTCTTAACCCGTCATAAGGACAAATAATTTTCTTTTGTAGGGCTTATGTAAATTCGGTCAATTAGTCTATATGAGTCTCTTTTTTCTTTGACGTTCCTCTTTCAATTTACGAGCCCGATATTCGCGTTGCATCTGTCTGGTGTATTCATTTTGTGCTTCTTCAACGTTATGACCCCCAGGTGTGATATAAATTAATGTCGTAACCTTCAGGACGGGAATAGATAACCAAATGTTTTAAAATGAGCGTATATAGTGTAGTTTGAAGATAGCATGACGCAAAAGAAGCATAACTTACCCATGATGGTAGTACTCCTTTCCCTTCTGGAGGGGCTGGTTATATACCTCAATATGGTGGTGCATCCTGACAGTCAGCCCGGCCTCACCATCGTTATCGTCATTCTTTTTGCCATCGTAAGCGGACTCGGTGTCTGGTATAGAACCAGAGTTCTTGGCATGGTAATCTCCTGACGAATGCAAGGATCAAATTAAAACGATTATACCCAGACCTCACACAGGTAGATGACGGATCGATTACTTCATGAACTACCGTCCGGAAGATATCCATAATGACAGGCAGACGCAAAGCTAAGAAGGTAGTCCGGCATTGGAAGCCACAGGTCGTGCGCGAGACAAAGATGCTACCGGCAACCGTGACATTCTCCTGCCCTAAGTGCGGACGGCGATATGATATCAACGTCGCCAAGGAGGACATTCCCCTGGCAAAGTTCCATTGCCCGCACGATGGGGCAGAGTGCGATAAGATCCCAATATCAAAAGAAGGCCTCCTTTAGTTGCCATCGCAAGGGGACTCGGTGTCTGGTATAGAACCAGAGTTCTTGGCATGGTAATCTCCTGAAGAATGAAAAGGATCACATTAAAACGATTATATCCACAATTTTAAGTGTCCTTGACCATTGGTATCCCCGTTTACGTTATTCTTTCAATTTAAAAGACCGATATTCGCGTTGCATCTGTCTGGTGTATTCCTTTTGAGCTTCTTCAACGTTATGATGATTTTTGATTTGCAAAACTCCCCCCACAACAAAGAACTGCCTGCCAGTGGTGGTAGTTCGACGTGGGGGGGGTTGGGGGGCGTTCCTGTCTCTGTCTGTTACCGGACGTGGAAATTAAAGACGAGTTGCTCGTTTGTCCGGGTGCTGTCCCGGCAGATCGAGCAACGGATGCGGCGATTGATAAACTTGTATACGGTTTATACGGGCTGACGGAAGAGGAAGTTTAGATTGTGGAAGGATCGGGGAAATGATTATCCTCCTCTCTAAACAAAACACACCGACCAGATCCTTTACCTGAACAAACGGCTGCAGGCCGCACGACCGGGACGCGTTGTAAGGAGAAGGCCGGGGAGTGACCCACAATGATGTATTTATGCTCCCTGCGGACAAACATATCAGAAAGACCCGGTAACCCGGATATACAGGGGAGGCAGGAATCTTGGCAGCAGCACAACCTATGGATCAGCGAGAAGTCGAAACGCTCCAGTACTACTTAAAAGAATACGGACAGCAGGCCGAAGTCTTTGCAGGCCAGCTCGATCTTATGGAGAACGGGCGCATGGAGGCGTTTGCCGCAATTGAAGCGCTCGAGGCGCTTGTGACGTCAGAGGACGGCACCGTGCTCCTTCAGATCGGCGGCGGGGCAAGCCTGAAAGCAAAAGTTCTCGAACCGGAAAAGGTTCTTCTCAATATCGGGTCCGATATCATTGTCGAGAAGCCCAATAAGGACGCAATAGAGTACTTAAAAGACCGGATCACTGAGATGGAAGTCTCCCAGAAGAAGGTTGCCGAGGCACTGGACAAACTCCGGGCACAAATGAACGAGATCGCAAAACGGCTCGAACAGGGCTATTCTCAGGCAGCAGCGCCAGAAAGCCACGCTGGCCATGCTCACAACCACTCGCACGACCACGAAGAGAACGATGAAGAATAACCGGGGAACTTATCTACATGTTTTCGGGTCTTAAGGAACGTCTGCAGGCCGCACGGAACCGGCTGACCGGCAGCATCGGGGCAGCAGCGGAAGCTGCACCACCGGCGGCTGAACAGCCTGTTCCCGAAAAAGCGGGTGCTGCCCCCTCTACTTCCATAACCCCGCAAAAGAGCCCGACCCTTGCCGACAAGGTCAAGATCCTCATCATCGACCGGGAACTGGTCGTCTCGGAAAAAGATATTGCAGAGGCTCTCGACGAACTGGAGATGACGCTCTTGGAAAGTGACGTTGCCCTGCCGGTCGCCGATGCGATTATCACAGAAATTCGCACCGGCCTCGTGGGAAAACACCGGAAGATCGGCGAATCGGTCGATGCAATTGTCGTCCGGGCCCTCAAAACCGCCCTTCTGAATGTCCTTGGGAAGGGGTTTGACCTTCCCGCCTATATCCGGGCTCACGAGCGGCCAGTAAAAATTCTCTTTACCGGGGTGAACGGGACCGGCAAGACCACGACCGTTGCAAAGATCGGTGCGTATCTCAAGAAGCAGGGATTCTCTGTCGTGATCGGGGCTGGCGACACCTACCGGGCCGGGGCCATCGAACAGATCGGGGTGCACGCCGAACGGCTCGGTATCAAGATCATCGAGCACCAGACTGGCGCTGATCCGTCTGCGGTGCTCTTTGACACCGTGCAGTACGCCGTCTCCCACAAGACCGACGTGGTGCTTGCGGATACTGCCGGCCGGTTCCACACGAAGGCAAACCTCATGAGCCAGCTCGACAAAATCCGGCGCGTGATGAAACCGGACCTCATCATCTATGTCGACGAAGCGGTAGCCGGCAACGATGCAGTCGTCCGGGCGGCGGAGTTCGACAGGACGGTTGGAGCCGACGCCATCGTGCTTACTAAAGTTGATATGGACTCCCGGGCGGGGCGGCGATCTCGATCGCCCACACCATCGGAAAACCGCTGCTCTTTTTAGGGACCGGGCAGGCCTATGAGGATATTATGCCCTTCGAGCCCGGCGCGGTTGTCGAGGAACTTCTCGGGAGTGGTGCCTGATGATGGACACACTCTCCTCCTCGCTCAAGGACGCCCTCAAAAAACTTGCCGGGAAAGCCGTTGTCGACCGTGCGGCTGTCGACGAACTGGTCAAAAACCTCCAGCGGGCGCTTCTCTCATCGGATGTGAACGTCAAGCTCGTCATGGAACTCTCAAAAGCGATCCGCACCCGGTCGCTTGACGAGGAACTGCCGAAAAACACCAATGTCCGCGAACACGTCCTCCGCATCGTCTACCAGGAACTTGTCCGGCTTGTCTATGCCACGGCGGACCTGAAACTCGAGCCGCAGGTCATCCTGATGGCAGGCCTTCAGGGAAGCGGCAAGACCACCACGACGGCAAAGATCGCCCGCTACTTCCAGAAGAAGGGAATGAAGGTCGGTGTGATCTGCGCCGATACCTTCCGGCCCGGTGCCTACGATCAGCTTGCGACACTCTGTGCGAAGATTAACGTTCCTTGTTTTGGCGACCCGAAGGCCCCCGATGCAAGGAAACTAGTCCGGGAAGGACTGGTCGCACTAAAAGATCTCGAAGTGATCATTATCGATACCCAGGGGCGTCATGCACTGGAGCCTGATCTCATCCAGGAGATCATTGACCTCAATGCGATCACGAAAGCAAACCATCGCTGGCTCGTGATCGACGCCGCCCTCGGCCAGCAGGCAAGCGAGCAGGCGCGCCGGTTCCACGAAGCGATCGGGATCGACGGCGTGATCATTACCAAGATGGATGGCACTGCTAAAGGCGGTGGCGCCCTCTCGGCTGTAGCCGAGACAAAGAGCGGGATCGTGTTTATCGGTGCCGGTGAGACCATCGATAACCTTGAACGCTTCGATGCAAACGGCTTTATCTCCCAGCTCCTCGGGATGGGTGACCTCCAGGCGTTGGCTGAGAAAGTCCAGGAAGCCCAGATGGCAAACGAAGTTGACATGGAAGCGATGATGAAGGGCCACTTCACCCTCCGCGACATGTACAAGCAGCTCGAAGCCCTCAACAAGATGGGCCCCCTCAAGCAGATCATGAATATGCTCCCGATGGGCAACATGCAGCTCCCCGAGGGGGTTTACGATGTCACAAGCACCAAGATGGTCCGATACCGGATTCTCATGGACTCGATGACACCGCAGGAGCTTGACGATCCCGGCCTCATCAACAGTTCCCGGATGCAGCGAATCGCCCGGGGCGCCGGTGGCACACCTGAGGAAGTGCGGGAACTCTTAAAATACTACAAGATGATGCACAAGACCCTCAAGGGACTGCGTGGCGCCGGCGGCGGAAAACTCAACATGCAGCGCCTGATGAAACGCTTCTCCGGAATGCAGTGAAATGACCTCGTTTGCCATTGTCGGGCACCTTGCCCGCACGGACGGGGACTTTTCCATCAACGATCTCCCCGGGGCAGGGCGCATGGACGTGCTCTGCCGGTGCGTGAACGCATCACTCTTCCTCTCACACGACCTGCGCCGGGACGTGGACTGTTACCTTGTCCTTCTTGGCGGGTCAAAAGCGCCAAAGACCGTGCTGTTTAAGGGGAGCGGGATCCGCTCGCTCTCGCCCGATGAACGGAGTGCCGGGGCGCTTGTCAAAAAGGCGCTTTCCATCCCCTGCGGGAGCGAGTTCCGTGAAGCATCGCCCGGCGTGTACGTAAGGAATGGTGGCCTTGAGCGCCTGTTTACGGAGCACGTGTTTGCCGTGCTTGACGAGAAGGGCATCGATATCCGCACGGTTCCGGTTGTCCCGGAGGCATTCCTGCTCTCGGATCACCAGAACTTTTCAGACGTCGAGGAAGTACTCATAAAGGATGCTCCCCGGTATTCGGTGGGGCCGGTCTGCCTGCATGCCGATGATACGATTACGGTCATCTCAAACGAGATCGACCGGAGGAAGAACGGATGGAAATAAACGAACAGGTCGAAAAGATCCTCGCATACGGGGACTGCTGCGATCACTGCCTGGGACGGTTCTTTGGCAAGCGCTCGCATGGTCTCACGGACGATGAACGGGGCCGTGGGCTCAGGATTGCACGGGCGCTGGCCACAAACCAGCCGTACGAGCGGTTCTCCGGCACCTGCTGGGTCTGCGGGAACTTCTTTGACGCGGTGCACAAATGGGCACAGAAAGTGGTTGCAGCGATGGAGGGGTTCGAGTACTCGACCTTCCTTATCGGTTGCCGGGTCCCGCCGCTGGTCGCGGAAAACGAGGAGATGGTCTGGAGCGACCTCTCCCTCGGTGAACCCGAACCGTTCAAGTCCGAGGTGAACCGTGAGGTGGGAAAGGCGGTCTCGGCGCTCACTGGAAAGACTGTGGACTTCAAAAAACCCGATATCGTCGCCTTGGTTGACCCGGCATCCGGCGCGGTTGAGATCCAAGTCAACTCAGTCTTCTTCTACGGCAGGTACCAGAAGTTCGAGCGGGGCATCCCGCAGACCCACTGGAACTGCCGGGCCTGCAAAGGAGCCGGCTGCGAGAAATGCAACTATACCGGCAAGCAGTACCTGGACTCGGTGGAGGAACTGATTGGCCGGCCGGTGATCGAGGCATTCGACGCGGAAGATGCCGTGTTGCACGGGGCCGGCAGGGAAGATATCGACGCCCGCTGCGTGGGAACCGGCCGTCCGTTTATCCTTGAGGTCGTCGCCCCCAGAAAGCGTACGCAGGACCTTGCCGCTCTTGAAGCGAAGATCAACCAGACTGCAGAAGGGCGGGTCTCGGTTGCCCTTTCGCACTGGAGCGACCGGGCGGACGTGGAAACCCTTAAATCAAGCAAAGCGCATAAAAAATACAGGATCCTGGTCGAGGTTGAAGGGCAAGTATCTGCGGAAGAACTCGCAAATGCCCTGAAAACCTTAAAAGGCGTCACAATACAGCAGCGCACGCCCGTACGGGTCGCCCACCGGAGAGCCGATAAGATCCGGGAGCGTAAAGTCCTCGATATTGAGTGTGTAGGGGAGCAGGACGGAAAGTTTGTCCTTGAAGTCCTCGGTGAAGCCGGCCTCTACATCAAGGAACTCGTATCCGGCGATCAGGGTAGGACCATCCCGAGTCTTGCCGAGATCCTGCAGAGATCGGCGCACGTCACCAGTCTTGATGTCGTGCAGGTAGATGGACCAAAGGAGGGAGATTAACTTGGCACACCATAACGGACCCAGAAAGAAAACACGGTATAAATTCAAGAAAGAATTGAGACAGCGCGGGCTGCCGCCGGTCACCTCCGTTATCCAGCAGTTCGAGGTCGGCGACAAGGTTCACATCGTGGTGAACGCAAGCATCCAGAAGGGGATGCCTCACCGGCGTTTCCACGGGCTTACGGGCACCGTGATCGGCAAGCGCGGCCGTGCATGGATGCTCTCCATTCACGACGGAAATGCGGAAAAGACGGTCATTGCGCGACCGCAACATCTAAAAGCACAAAAGTAAACTCAATGTCAGGTGATTGGCATGAAAGTGAAGGGTATCATTAGCGAAGAGAAGGTTACGCTTCCCGAGCTCCGCGCAGCTCTTTTAGGTGTGGAGGCAGAGCGGATCGCTGCGGAAAAGGAGATGTCGTATGAGTTCCGGCGCAGCATGGATCATGCCAATCAGCTTGCCAAGACGACTCCCGAGAAATCCAAGGATCTCGTGGACAAACTCCTCAAACTTGAGAAGATGAAGCCGGAGATCGCCTACCGGATAGCAAATATCATGCCAAAGAGCCGGGATGAAGTGCGGGCGATCTTCGCGAAGGAGCGGTTCACGCTCGCTCCCGAAGAGATCGATTCCATCATAGATCTGGTCATGGCGCACTTCTGAGGTGCAGATCATGAAGGCTGAGAAAAAAGAGGTCAACGCGATCGTACTGGATGTGCTCATGAAGGGGCATGCTGACGATCCACGGCCCCAGTTTAAGCGGGAGCCTGTTGTTCAGGCGATGGGGCTTGAGCAGTTCAAGCTGCTTGAACTGATCCCCAAACCCGGCGTGATCATAAACCTCCACGACAAGGTTTATATCGGCGACTCCGAGCGGGACAAGATCGAGCGCGTGAAACGCCGGATCAGCTACGACGAGCTGACACCAACGGCAAAAGGTGAATTGCCGTTCATGATCGAGCAGGTCGTGACCGAGCGGGAACAGGATTTTGTCACGTTCTTTAATAAGGCAATCTCGATCACTCCCAAACTCCATATGCTGCACCTGCTGCCCGGGATCGGGAAGAAACTGATGTGGGAGGTGCTCGAAGCCCGGAATAAAAAGCCGTTTGAGAGTTTCGCGGATATCTCCACACGGATCAAGTCGATCCCCCACCCGGAGAAGATGATCCAGTCGAGGATCCTCGAAGAACTTCAGGACAAGGACGTCAAGTACCATCTCTTCACGACAAAATGAAAGCCCGTCACGACCAGCACTTCCTCATCGACAAGAACGCGATAAACCGGATCGCGGATCTTGAGGACGTGCGGGGAAAGACTGTTCTTGAAGTCGGGCCGGGGAACGGGGCGCTGACCCGGGCCCTGCTTGACCGCGGTGCCATTGTTCATGCCGTGGAACTTGACGGACTGCTCTGTGAAGAGCTGGCGGGACAATTTTCTGAAGAGATACAGAGGGGGGTGCTCACCGTAACGCACGGGGATGCAACCCGGTGCGAGCTCCCGCCATTCGAGATGGTGGTCTCCAACCTTCCCTACTCGGTTTCATCGAAGATCACCTTCCGGCTCCTCGATATCGGCTTTACGGTGGCAGTGCTGATGTTTCAGGAGGAGTTTGCCCGGCGTATGGTCGCCCCGGCGGGCACGAAGGAGTGCGGACGGCTCTCGATCATGGTGCAGACCTATGCGGCCGTGCAGCAGTGCTTCACGCTCCCGCCCACCTGCTTCTCACCCAAACCGCAAGTGCACTCGATGGTCGTGAAGATCTTCCCCCGTCCACCGATCTTTGGCGTTGAGAACAAAAAACGGTATGCTGATGTGGTACGGGCGTTGTTTACTCACAGACGTAAGACGGTGCGGAATGGCCTCAGAGGGTCATCAGGAATCCTTGATCCCGAATGGGCAGTGCGTGTTATTGATGCACTACCTGGAGAAATCCTCCAGAGCCGACCGGAAGAACTGTATCTGGAAGATTTTGAGACAATTGCGAATTTTGAGTAGGGTAGTTTTTATTGTTCTTTCGCCGTCGTGAATCTTCACAGGCAGGCTTATTTTTGAAACGTTTTTTTCTATGGAACTGATTTTTAAGGTATGAATAATGGGGCTGATGCCCACATACTCCCATAAAGATAGTGTCGTCGTCCCCCAAAGGACGCCCTTTCGGCGGGTCCGTGAGTATGGTTCACAGATCTAGGGATTCATGCAGGATTTGTACTGACCATCCCGGAATTTTGCGCAAAAATCCAAAAAAACTGTATTCCCGCTTTATTTCCCCACTGGGGTATAGAATTTCAGGCAAAACACTGTTTCTCCCAGTATAAATTGCCGGTGGGTTTATGATAACCCGGGATACGTGAAAGGTTGCCCCGACATTTGTCACCCCTTTCTGGCGATCCCTTTTCAACCTCCCCGCCCCACTCTTTTTCAGTTATGCCTTATGATCCTGCGCAGGTCTACCAGTCCGAGGCCGATACGTTCCTGCTCCTTGAGGCCGCAAAAACCGAGGTGAAGTCCGGCGACCGGGTGCTGGAGATCGGGACCGGCTCCGGCCGTATCGCGGCGGCGCTGGTGCAGGACTGCGATGTTGTGGCGACCGACATCAATCCCCACGCGGTCTTCTGTGCACGGGAAAAAGGACTGGATGTGGTGCGAAGCGATCTCTGCTCCGGCCTCCGGGGCACCTTCGATCTGATTATCTTCAACCCTCCGTACCTCCCGACACAGCCTGAGGAACGAATCGCTGACTGGCTGGAATATGCGCTTGATGGTGGCGCCACCGGGCGGGCGGTGGTTGGGAGGTTTGCCGATGCAGTTTGTGGGGTGCTTGCCCCGGAGGGGAGGATCCTGCTTCTCATATCCTCACTGACCGGGCTCGCCGAAGTTGTGGAGTTGTTTGCCAGTCGCGGTTTTACTGCAGAAGTGGCACGGCAGCAGACCGTGGAGGACGAGGAACTCTACGTGCTCCGGATCGTCCAAAAACTATGTTGACTTTTCAGCCAGTGGATGAACACGACGACATTAAAGGCAAAAATAGGCCGATTAGCGAGATGCCCGGAAAGAACCAGTCGCTGTCCATGAGAAGAAATGCCGACTAGAGCAGCCCGTGCAGGATACATCCGAGAGAGCATGCGGCTCGTCCGATCTCCTTTGTCAGCAGCATCCCTTTTCTCCTCAACAGAAGGAACGGCCGGGTTCCGATAACTTTTTGGGCCCTCTACACGTTACACGATCAACCGGCGCCGCATCAGGTTGATCGAGATCACGCAGAAGATCACGGTAGCCGTGAGTATCCACGCGAGGTGCAGGGGGAGCAGTGTACCTGCCGAGGGAAGCGTCGCCATCCGCATGAGTGCCACGAGGTGGGTGAGCGGGAAAACCGCAAGTGCGACATACTGGAAGATCGCGGGGAGGACGGAAAGGGGAAAGAAGGTGCCCGAGAAGAGCATCATGGGCGTGATGAACAGGAATGATGGGTAGTTGAGCGTGTCGATGCTGGGTGTAATTGCGGTAAAGCACATCGCGAGGCCGGCAAACGTGAGCCCGGCAAGGAATGCGAGCGGGATGGCAAAAAGCGAGAAGGGAAGCGAGATGACCCCGAATGCCACGAGCACCGGGAGCATGATTGCGACCGAGATCACGCTCCGGGTCGCGCCCCAGAGGAGTTCTCCTGCGATCACGTCCTCGATCGAGAGCGGCGTTGCGATGATCGCGTCAAAACTCTTCTGGTAATACATCCGCACATATGAGCCGTACGTGCACTCGAAGAACGCGGAGTTCATCACCGAGATTGCAAGGATGGCCGGCGCGATGTAATTGATGTACGGCACGCCGTCAATTGCGCCCACGTACGTCCCGATCCCAAGGCCGATGGCGGTGAGGTAGAGAAGTGCCTCGATAAACGGCGGGAAGAAGTTCACCTTCCAGGTCTTCCAGAAGACATCGAGGTTACGCTGCCAGACCTTTATCGCACGCCTGCTGACCCGGGGAAGTGAAAAGATAGACGGCATGTTATTCCCTCAGGTTTCTCCCGGTCAGTTTCAGGAAAACGTCTTCGAGTGTTGCCGGCCGGGTACTCACCCTGCTGGTCTTGCACCGATCGAGCAGGGTCTTTGCGAGCTCCCGGGATGCACCCGTTGCTACCTGAATCTGGTCGCCAAGGCTTTCGTAGGGTACACCCATCTCCGCAAGGCATGAGATCACGTCAGGAGTGTTATCCATCTCCACGATCTCGCTTCCCACCTGGTTCCGGACAAGATCTGCGGGTTTTCCCTCGATAAGGAAAGTACCGTTATCCATGATCACGAGCCGGTCGCAGAGCCGGGCCGCCTCGTCGAGGTAATGGGTGGTGAGCACAATGGTGTGTCCCTGCGCCTGCAGGAGCCGGAGACGTTCCCATATGAGGTGGCGTGCCTGCGGGTCGAGGCCGATAGTCGGTTCGTCCAGAATGAGCAGGTCCGGGTTGTTGATGAGCGCCCGGGCAAGGATGAGCCGGCGCTTCATGCCCCCCGAGAGTTTGTCGATGGACACATCGCG
>JACTVF010000051.1 GCA_019695435.1 Methanoregulaceae archaeon
CGGACTGCCACCTTTGCGGCCCGCTCCTGCGTTGTCTCACCGGTCCGGTCGGTGACAAGCGGCCCTTCGGCAATGACGACGGCGTGCGTGACAGCCCCCGGGTCCGAAAGAGCCGACGCTAAGATGGCGGGGAGGTCGGTTCCCGGGCTGATGACAAGGACGTGTTCGCGGCGATCCGGGGGAGACATGATCAGCATTTCGGGGAATATAATAAAATCCTGTTTATCTGATGCGCACCCGATGAGCGCAGTGTGGAGGAATTCTTAAACTATTTCCCGTAACGCTCTTGGGGGCTACGGCATTTGATGCCTCCGCCCCCGCACGCTTGAGGCATCCCCCATGTAGCGATAGTATAGTATTACCCGTTCTGGCATCATCGCACTGCGCCCCGTCCCCCTCGGGGGACTGGTGGCGCAAGAGGGGGGCTGCGTATTATGAAGGGGGTCTTCTGCAGTACTCAATTTGTACAAAAACTCATGGTTCTCCAGACCCCGATTTTCACGGACATGAATTATCAAGAAGAGTTTTGAATCCCCGGCACTAACGTACTACCCATACTTCTGATGACCGCTCCTCGTTCCCCCTCCGGGCAGGAATTGCCCGCAAACCTCGCAAAAGGCTGCGTGCTCTGCTACCAGGGCGCAAAGATGGTGCTCTTTGTTACGGGACGCTGCCGGCGCGCCTGCTGGTACTGCCCGCTCTCGGAAGAGCGCAAGGGAAAGGACGTGATCTTCGCAAACGAGCACCGGATCGAGAGCCCGGAGCAGGCGGTCGAGATCGCGGAACGCATGAGCGCGCTCGGGACTGGGATCACCGGCGGCGAACCGCTCCTCTGTCTCGACCGGGTCGCACAGTATTGTAAGACGCTCAAAGAGCATTTCGGACCGGAGCACCAGATCCACCTCTACACGGCGCAGGCCCCGGCAAGAGCGGATCTGGAACGGCTCAAGGGGGTCGTGGACGAGATCCGGCTCCACCCGCCCCGCGAGTGCTGGGACCATATCCTTGATACGGATTTCATCGCCTCCGCAAAAATGGCAAAGGCAATGGGCTTTGACATCGGTATCGAGGTGCCGGCCCTTCCGGGGCTTGAACTGCTCGTCCCGGCCCTCCCGTACCTCGATTTTGTCAACATCAACGAGCTCGAATGGGGCGAGACCAACGCCGACGATATGCGAGAGCGGGGCTACGAACTTGCTGACGGCGTGCACAACGCGGTCGACGGGGCACGCGAGTGGGCGGCGGATCTCGTAAAGCACAAGAAAGTCCACTGGTGCGCCTCGTCGTTCAAGGACTCGGTGCAGCTCCGGGAGCGCCTCAAACGCATCGCGGAGAACACCGCCCGCCCGTTCGATGAAGTGACCGAAGACGGGACGATCGTGTACGGCGTGCTCGACCTCCACCCGGGCACCCGCGATGCGGTCGTCGCCCGGTGCCGGACCTTCCTTGAAGAGGGCGCATTCTGTGACTGCGGCGACCGGCTCGAGACGGCGTGGTGGCTGCTCGAAGAGTTCAAGGACAAAATCCCCGGGAAAAAGTCGGTTGTCGAACGTTACCCTGACGGCGGCATGGTGGTCGAGGTGACACCCCTGTGAACTTCCGCAATCTTCTCGAACCCCTCTACGAGCGCTACCTGCTGATGCAGTGCACACAGATCCCGACGCATGTCGCCATCATCCAGGACGGCAACCGGCGGTTTGCAAAGGAGATGGGAATCGACACCGCAGAGGGGCACCGGGCAGGCGCGGACAAGACCGAGGAGATGCTGGACTGGGCCCACGAACTGGGGATCCGGTACATCACCATCTACTCGTTCTCCACGGAGAATTTCAACCGGGCACAGGACGAGGTACAGGATCTTTTCCGGCTCTTCAAGGAGAAATTTATCCGCACCATCTCCGATGAGCGGGTGCACCGGTACAAAATCCGCATCCAGATGGTCGGCGACCGGTCGCTCCTCCCTGACGACCTGCGGATTTCCGTGGAGGCCGCAGAAGAGGCGACGAAGAACTACGACGGCTTTACCCTCAACGTCGCGCTCGCCTATGGGGGGAGAAACGAGATCGTCCTTGCCGCACGGGAGATCGTGGCAGCCGTCCGCGAGGGCAGGATCGCTCCCTCGGCAATAGACGTGCAGATGGTCGAATCCCATCTCTATGAGGGAAAAGGTATCCCGCCGGTCGATCTCATCATCCGGACCGGAAACGAGTGCCGCACCTCCAACTTCCTGCCGTGGCTTGCAAACGGCCATGAATCTGCCG
Source organism: Methanoregulaceae archaeon (assembly GCA_019695435.1). GTDB lineage: Archaea > Halobacteriota > Methanomicrobia > Methanomicrobiales > Methanospirillaceae > Methanoregula. The sequence continues at coordinate 2,262 of JACTVF010000051.1, forward strand.
TCTATTTCTGTGCCCCGTACTGGCCGCTCTTCCGGAAGATCGACCTGCTCCGGGCCATCCGGATCTACGACCAGCGGCTGATGGCAAAAGTGCACTAAAACACTCCTGTATCTCTTAAAAAAAACATGTGCGTATCACTTCGCGTACTATATTTCCCGGAACATACCAGATGGGATATGGTGAACGTATGGGTGCGGGAAAATCAGCAGGAGCCGGATGGCAACAGACGCAGGTCCTGATACGGTCCGATATTATTGCAGCCGCAGAGCGGGAACATCTGGATATCAGCGACGAGTGCAACAGGGTGCTGGCGAAACGTCTCGGGATCGAATACCTGCCAATCCTGACGATAAAACCACCGGTGGAGTCACGGGGGATCATCGCCCCGGTTATAGTACCGACAGTACGGGCAATTCGAGCCCCGGTAGCACCCCCTGTCATCAATGCGGAGGATCCCACGGTGCCGGGAAAGGTACTGATGGAGAGAAAAGAGAGGAAAGCCCCGGCAGCGACGAAACCGCGGGCACCCCCGCAGGAACCGGCGCTGCCGCACGCTGTGGCTCCTACAGTCCCGGCAGTACCTGCCAAGGTGGCGCCAAAGACCGGACGGAAAGGCAAAAAAGAGGATGCCATAAAACGGTTTGTGAGTACCCGGATCATGCGGGAGACCGATGAGAGCCCCGATGCGATCATCGCAAAGGACGACCTCTACCAGCGGTTCGAACGCTGGTGCCGGGACCACGATTATGCCACGATCCCAGACCGGAGGACTTTTTTTGTCGCTCTTAAGAATAAGTACGCCCTCGCGGAACGGACCGTGGGCGGCGTCCCGAGCTGGATCAGTATCCGGATAAAATAGCCCTTTTTATTTCCCGAACCGGCGTATGCGGGACTGGTAATCGCGCAGCACCCTAAGAAAGTCCACGCGCCGGAAGTACTTCCAGTTGACGTCAGAGAAGAAGAGCTCCGAGTAGACCGACTGCCAGATCAGGAAATCTGTCAGGTGGTCGCCACCGGTCTTGACCACAATGTCCGGGTCGTACCGGAAGGTCAGGCAGGATTCAAGCGTTTTCTCGTCGATCTCTGATGGCTGGATCCCATTCTCTGCCAGCCGGCGGATGCAGTCCGTGATCTCTTCGCGCCCGCTCTTCCCTATCGCGACCACGACATCAAGACCGGTGCCCGAAATTTCCTCGGTCGTGCCGCAGTGCAGCACGAGCCGGGCAACCGAAGCAATCTTTTTTATTGCCGGCAGGGAGCGTTCCAGTTCCTCCGGTGAGAGCGGGTTGATGTGGAAGGTCAGGCCCTTAATCGCGGGGGGTGTCCGGGCGGACACAGGCAGGTCCTGACGGGCAAGGTGGGCGTTTAACTCGGAGCACCAGCCGGTCACCTCGAAGCACTTCCCCGGTTCTGCGGCCAGGTCAGCACTACTGATCATAAAACAGATGTGCCCGGGCAGGATCTGTATCTGCGAAAGAAGCATCCGCTCGTAGAGCCAGTAAAACATCTGACCTATCTTTTGACAGCCAAGGTTAAGAGGATTTACTTCTGCAATTCCCACATTAAGGAAATGACCATGCCTTCTACCCGCACAGCGCTGACGTCCCGGGAAAAGCACATATAAGCCTTCTCATGAAATGATCACACAGTAAATGTACTTCTATAAGACCGGAATCCCCCAGATAGATCAGGCAACCGGGGGTTTTGATGCAGGAACGAACCTCCTCCTGCTGGCGCCATCGCTCAGCTATACAGAACAGCTCGCATATGCCCTGACAAAGCCCCTGCCCGGGGAGTACGCGATCATGCTTTCCACGAACGAGCGTGCCTCTGAAGTGATCGACCAGTACAAGTCTGCCGGCGCTGACAAGCATTTTGTCGGCGTGATCGACACGATTACCAAATGCTCGACACCATCGGTTTCCGACACCGAACGGTTCATGTTTGTCACGAACCCGACTGATCTGACCGGGATTGGGATCAAATTTTCCCATATGGTCGAGATGATCTTCGACGGGACATTCTCCGGGAAAGAGTCCGGGCTTTTCCCGCCCCCGATCCGGTTCTGCGTCAACTCGGTCTCGACCCTGCTTATGTACCGCAAGCTGGAGGTGCTCTACCAGTTCCTCCACGTGATGACGGCAAAAGTCAAGAAGGTCGAGGGGTTTGGCATCTACATCCTCAACAGCGAGGCATTTGACGATAAGACGGTTTCCCTGATCAAGCAGTTAATGACGATCGTGATCGAAGTCAAGGTGGAACGATCGGACAACTATTTCCGGGTGATGGGTATCCGTGGCGTAAACGCGGACTGGCACAAGTTTACGATCAACAAAGGACAGGTGGTTCTGGCATTATGATTTCAACCGGGATGTTTGGGATTGATGATATGCTGGGCGGGGGGATACCTGAAGGCAGCCGGGTACTCTACAGTCTTGAGCCCGGGGTCGACGGGCAGCTCTTCATGATCTCGACGCTGTATGAGACGCTCGAAAAGGGACGGTCATGCCTCGTGATCATCCCGCACACGACAGTCGATGCGTTTCTGCATGACATCGGTCAGCTCCGGGGTAAAATTCTTCCTGCAAAGGAAAACAAGATTGTTTTTCTGGACAGTGTCGACCGCGAACGGATACAGCGATGTGCCGGTAAAGGGAGTGCTGCAGAACGGGAATGGCAGGTGCGGATAAAAAAACTCTGTACCGAAAACAAGGTTGATGTTATCTTCGGGTATTTTGATGTTATCTATGAGGATTTCGGCCTGGAAAAAGGACTTGCCCTGCTCTCCCGGGCCTGCTGCCCGCAGGAATCCACCATCATTCTCGAAAACCTGAACTTCGAGGGAGACACGCTTCTCGAGGCGTTTGCTGCCAGGAAATCCTTTGACCTTATCCTTGCGATCAAGTCCTCGTTCCGGCCCCTGCCGCACTTCAATTACTTCACCATCATGTACACCTCGTGGTCGACCGAGCTGCACCGTTCAGTACCCTTCCTCGTCGAAGACGGCCATGTCGTTCCCTACATCCCCAAGATCGTGGTGACCGGCCCACCGGAAGCCGGGAAGTCCCGGTTCGTGGCAAATGCCACTGAACTAGCGATGTCAGTCGACAGGACCGGCCTTGGAGGCAATGTGACGACCGTTGCCATGGACTTTGGCAGGCTTCACTGGCAGGATTTCGATATCACGCTCTACGGTACCCCCGGCCAACCCCGGTTCGACCCCATGCTCCCGGTAATCCTGCATAACGCAATGGGTGTCGTTTTACTGGTAGACGCAACAAACCACGGTCAGCTCACGCGGGCCCGGAATCTCTACAAAACAATCACCAGGATGCATGTGCCAATCGTCGTTGCAGCCAATAAAAAAGACCTGCCGGGACTCATGAGCGAAGAGGAAATACGGAAAGGGATCGGCATCAGCAAGAATATACCGGTGTTCCTGATCTCCGCACAGCAGGAGAGTGATGTGGCGGATGTCCTGGAATCGCTGGTGGATTCGATAACCCGGTTTATCTACTGATATGAGTAAGGGGACATCGCGGCCAATGCCGGGAATACCCCCTTTTATTTGACAGGAGAAGCGCGGAAATGCTCACCTTTATCGGCATTGGCCTCTACGACAAGCGGGACATCTCAGAGAAAGGACTTCGTCTTATCAGGAACTCGGAATACGTCTTTCTTGAAGGATATACATCCCGGCTCATGGGAGCAACCAAAGATGAACTCGAAGCATACTACCAGAAACCCGTCAGGCTGCTCATGCGTGCTGACGTTGAGCAGCACCCGGATGAACTGCTCGACTGCGCTCTCCACGGAAACACGGTCTTTCTCTGCGCCGGAGACCCGATGGTCTCGACCACCCACGCGGATATCCGGATCCGTGCAGCAGACCGGGGCATCCCGACCGCTATCATCCACGGAGCCTCGATTGTAAGTGCGGTCTGCGGGCTCTCGGGGCTCCAGAACTACCGGTTCGGCAAGTCCTGCTCGGTACCGTTCCCGCAGGCTCACTGGTCTCCGACATCGCCCCTGGATGTGATCGTTGAGAACCGGAACCTACGCCTGCATACGCTTGTGTATCTTGACATCCAAGATGAGCGGTATATGACAGTGAACGAAGCGGTCGGCCTGCTTGAAGGGATGGCACGCAAAAAACAGGTGACGATACCGCTCTACGTCGGCATCGCCCGGGCCGGATCCGATGCGCCGGTCGTACGGGCCGGTACTGCCGAAGTACTCCGTTCCGTGGACTTCGGCCCCCCGCTCCACGTGCTTGTCGTCCCCGGGGATCTCCATGACATGGAGAGAATGTATCTCGCGAGGTTTGCCAGCCTATGCTGATTGCCGCGTGCGGGGATCTTCTCTCCGGTGAACTCGATGCCACGATGATTACCCCGCCGGATGACACTCCGCTTGGGGCACTCGCCGTCACCGTAAAAGGCATGGCACGTGCCTATGCCGATGATGGTGCAACGTTCTTTGCGGACGGGGATCTGGTCAATGCACTGGCTGCATTCTCTTACGGATCCGGCTGGCTGCACTTCGGCCTCGCGTACGGCCTGATTTCCCGTCCGGGAAAAAAACCGGCGGCCTGCCCCTTTGCCGGGCGTGCTGAAATACTCCCCCCCTCTCTAGCGCCAAAACTTGACGAGAAAACACGGAGATATGCCCGGCTGCTCGATACCGCGTGCGCCTCGGTGGTCTCTGCCCCTGAACCTGAAACGGCAGGAGGCATGTTTGCCCGGCGCGTTATACTGATCGGCGCCTTCTATGCGCGGGGCGGGCATGACATCCTTATCGCGGGTGCAGAGGAAGAGGCCCTCGCTCGTTTCAGCTACGGGCACGGGTGGCTGGACGCCGGGGTACGGGCCGGGCTGCTTGTGCTCACCGGTAACCGGGAGATCTTTACAATCTGAAAAAGGATGACAAGAGAGAGGCGTTACTTTAATAAAAAGTGTTTATACTATGCCTCATAACCTTTTAGGGTAAAACAGGCAGGCTGCGCCTGCCGGGGATGGTACCATGGAGGGATCGCAAAAGAAATGGTTGTATATTTCCATCGGGTTCTCCCTCGCGGTACTGATAGTCATCCTGTACCTGACCATCAATGCGAACACGATCCAGTACCTCAAAAAGATCAACCCCTGGTTTCTGGGGCTGGCATTTCTCACCCATATCATGACGATGTGCTTCTGGGCGATGCGGGTCAAGAAGATGTCCGGGTCGCTTGGCTACCCGATAAAGTTCTTCTATTCCTTAAATCTCGTTTTTGCAAACCTGCTTGCCGCCGCAGTCACCCCTGCACAGGCCGGCGGCGAACCGGTCCGGATACACGAGCTGTACAAAGCGAAGGTACCGCTCGGCGACGCAACGGCGATTGTTATCATGGAGCGGGTGCTGGATGGTATCGCCCTTGCCTGTCTTGCGGCGTTTGCGATGTTTGCCCTCACCGATCAGTGGAAGAGTCTCGGGGCAATCTCAGATATCATGGTCTACATTACATGGATCTTCGTCGCCGGGTGCCTCTTCCTCTTCTACCTTGCCATCCGGAGACCCGACGTAATGAAGCGGCTGGCAGACCGGGCCGCTCGCTTTTTTGCCCGCAAATGGGAACCGGCACGGGTCACGGAACTGCTCGAACGCATCGAGAAAGAGATCGCAAACTTCCATTCTGCCGTGCTCAGATTCGTCAGGACGGCAAAATCCGGCCTTGCCTGGGGGATGGTCTTTACCCTGCTCTACTGGGTCTCGGAGATCGTGACCGCCTCCCTGATCCTCATGGGCCTCGGGCAGCCGCCACTCTTCTTTGAGTCGTTTGTTATCCAGCTCATCCTTGCTATCCTGATGATGCTGCCCTTGACACCGGGCAGTTCCGGCATCGCCGAGGTCGGGGCAACCACCATGTATGCCCTTTTTATTCCCGCGGCGATCGTCGGGGTGTTCGTGGTCATATGGCGGATCGTGCTGTACTACTTCAATATCGCCCTTGGGATCGTTTCCAGCATTATCATCGTCAAGCGTGAAGCGGGCAACCCATAACGGCCCGGCACCCTTGCGTTTGCAAACCTCAACTCTTATCATACAGCAGGGTAATGTCTCCTGAACGGACATGCTGCAGGTCAGGTGCGAAGTCAGGGGCGTTTTTGTGGCCATAAACGACACGGCGACCGTACCGGTAGTGGTGCTGACCGACGGTGCCGGGCGCCTGCTGCCGATCTTTGTCGGACTCTGGGAAGCGGTCTCCATCAACAGTGCACAGAATAAGGAAGTGCCGCCCCGCCCGTTTACGCACGACCTGTTTCTGGATCTCATGGAACGGTTCTCGATCACCCTCCGTCACCTCCAGATCGACAGTGTCGAAGAGGGAATCTATTATGCGCAGCTCATCCTTCTATCGGACGGCCGTGAGGAATGTCTCGACTGCCGCCCGAGCGACGGAATCGCCGTTGCCCTGCGCGCCGGCGCACCAATCTTTGTCGATGAAGGACTGCTTGCCGCTGCAGAGCTGGAGGGAAGTATCCCCGAAATGGTCGATCTCTCCACGTTCCTGCAGAAATAGGGGATAATTAAATGCATAAAAAATGAGCGCCTACTTGCGCCGGCGCTCAAGCTCGCGGATGACCTCTTCAAGGCCAACGTCCGCGGCGCGGAGCGCGACCAGCATATGGAAGAAGAGGTCGGCCGCCTCCTCGGTGGTCCGCTCTGGCACACCGTTTTTTACAGCGATGATGAACTCAGTGGACTCCTCGCCCACCTTCTCGAGCACCCTGTCGATCCCTTTTTTATCCCTCAGCAGCCGGCTCGTGTACGAGCTTTCGCTCGGGTGCGCCGCCCGTTCGCAGATGGTCTCCCAGAGTTCCCGGATCACCCGGGGATCGACTGGATCGCTTCCCGCTGTACTCATGATTCCTCCTGCGCGAGCAGGACCTCCCCGATCTCAAGGCCGCAGAAGCGCCGGCAGAGGATGCGCGCTTTCTCGATATTGCAGCCGGCTTTCCCGATCGCGATACCGAGATCGCTCTTCTTGTTCACGAGCACGTTGACCGGGCCGTCTTCTGCGCCGCGCTCGATCCCCGTCACTTCAGCAGGTTTGAAGATATTTACGATGAATGCCCCGGGCTCTTCGGCATACTCCACCATCTCGATGCGCCGGCCCAGTACGTTCTGGAGCCGTTTTATATTGTCACCTTTCTTGCCGATCGCAAGCCCCATGTCGCCCTGCCGGATCACGTAGATCACACGGTCAAACCGGTCGTCGATCACGCAGTCGAGGGCCGTCGACCGGGTGAGAATCCGCAGCTCTTCAATGTACCTTCGCTCCTTAAAACCGATATTGCGCTCCATATCAAAATCATTCCTATTGTATCCGCAATTTTTCGATATTCGATGCTTGGATATATGCTGGTCCGATAGGCCGGATACGTATATGCTGGATTATGAAATAGTCACACGCTGCTTGTGTAAAAAAGTTTGGAAAAAAAGTCCGGGAACAAGCTGATGTTCAATCAGCTTATTGTGTAGGTAACGGCTACCTGGGCTGTGACCGTTATATCCCCGGACTGGATGGGTGTCGGCGCTGCCGCGGATTTCGAACTTGACGCCAGCGTGTCGTAATTACTGTAGACAACAGGTGTGTAGCCCTGGCTGATATCCGCAGTCTGTGTTCCCGTGATCGTGACGTTAAGGGCTGCCGCAGCTGTATCCGCATCGGATCTCGCGTTTGCGATCGCTTTTGCCAACGCCTGGCTCCGGAGCGCCTGCGCCTGTTCATCGGAGAGCATGAACTGGATGGAGTTTACGCTGTTTGCCCCTGCGTTGACGGCAGTATCGATAATCTGGCCGGTCACATTGGGATCCTTGAGGGTGACCTGGAGAGTGTTTGTCACCTGATAGGTCTTGATCGTGCTCGTAAAGATGCCGTTATTGTCCTGCTGGTAGACCGGCGAAATCGAATAGCCGGTTGTCTTCATCTGGTCATGGGGAACACCCGCGGCCGCGAGCGCATCCACGACATTGTTCATCGCAAGCGCATTGTTTGACTGCGCGATCTTGACATCTGAATTCTCGGTCTCGACCGCAAAACTGATCTGCACACGGTCGGATGTACCTGTAACCGAGCCGCTGCCGCTGACCTGAAGGACATGGTCGTTACCTGAATCCGCTGCTGATACCCAGCCTACCAGTGCCATGGCAAGAACTACCACGGCCAACACAAGAACTGCTGTTCTTCTCATAGTATATCCGGCCAATCATTGGAGATCAGGGAGATTAAAGATTGCTTTGACTGCGAAATTATTCGTAATTATCAGGAAAAAAACGGGGAATACGCCAGGAACTATCATAATGACCTGATGATCCCCCAAAGTACATCTGCCTGCAGGGTACACAGTACAGGCGATAGAGCATGGGATCAACAATCGTCGAGAAGATCTTCTCACGGAAATGCGGCAGCGATATCAGGGCAGGCGAAGTAGTCATGACGCCCATTGACGGCGCCATGATCCACGATATTACCGGCCCGCTTGCCATCCAGAAGTTCTCCGAGATGGGGGGAGAACACGTCTTCGATCCGAAACATGTCATCATGCTCTTCGACCACCAGATACCGGCTGATTCCCTGGAAGCGGCAAAAATCCATCAGTACATGCGCAAATTTGCCGCAGAGCAGGGCATCTATAACTACGATATCAACGAAGGGGTCTGCCACCAGGTGGTTCTGGAGAAGGGACGCGCGGCACCCGGCGAGATCGTTGTCGGTGCCGATTCCCATACCTGCATGTACGGTGCGGTCGGGGCGTTTGCGACCGGCATCGGTTCTACCGACATGGGTTTTGCATTGAAGTTCGGCGCCCTCTATTTCAAGGTGCCGGAAACGATCCGGGCCGAGGTGTCGGGAAAATTCCAGAAACGTGTCGGGGCAAAGGACCTGATCCTCGCGATTGCGGCCGATATCGGGGCCGATGGCGCGACCTACAAGGCAATCGAGTTTGCCGGGAAAACCATCGAAAAACTGGATATGGCTGGACGGATGACCTGCTGCAACATGGCAATCGAGATGGGTGCGAAAGCCGGCATCGTCCCACCGGACAAAGTCACCTGGGCGTATATGAAAGGCCGTCGGAAGATGAAGCCGTTTGACCTTGCAAGCGACGTTGACGCGAAGTTTGCAGAGAAGCGGACGTATGACGTCTCGGATCTTGAGCCACAGGTTGCCATTCCTCATAATGTTGATACA
>JACTVF010000052.1 GCA_019695435.1 Methanoregulaceae archaeon
CTGGATCACCATTGGGCGGTACCTCTGTAACGATCATTGGTACGAACCTAATCGGAGCGAATGCAGTAACCTTTGGCGGCACAACAGCAACCTCATTCAACATTGTCAACGCCACTGCGATCACCGCGGGCACGCCCCTCCATGCGTCCGGACTCGTTACCGTTAACGTCACCACACCCAACGGCACTGCAATCGGGACCGGGACGTATACCTACAATGCAGCCCCGATCATTGCCAGCCTCAACGTTACCTCTGGCACAGTGGCCGGCGGCACCCCGATACTCATCACCGGTACAGGCTTTACTGGAGCAACGGGAGTAACCTTTGGCAGCAACGCTGCAACCAATGTGTCGGTTGCCGGCGATACTTCAATCAGCGTATTAACCCCGTCGAATGCAGCTGGAGCCGTTAATGTCGGCGTCATCACACCCAACGGCACTGCAACCCGTTCATCTGCTTACACTTATACTGCAATCCCGGCCCTGACCATCAGCAGCTACACACCGCCAACCGGTCCGACCTACGGCGGCAACACAATTACCTTCTATGGGACAAACATTGGCTCATCACTCACAGCAGTAAACGTATCCTTTGGCAGCAATTACGCAACCGTCACATTAGCCAACAATACAGCACTCCAGGCGACCGCCCCGGCCCATGTAGCTGGATCTGTTAATGTCGTGATTTCCAACGTCAACGGCACGGTAACCAAGTCATACCTCTATGCAACTCCCGTTATAGCCCCCGTGAATCTTGCAACAGCCGGCAATTATGAGATCCTGGCGAAAAGCGGAATCACGACAACGCCCGGCACGCATGACACGTCGATCACCGGAGATATTGCCGTAAGTCCAATCGCTGCGACGGCAATGACCGGATATCTCCTCCACCTGGTTGTTAGTCTCGGCTAATTGGCGTTCTAAAGAATCCGCTTTGACGGATATCTCCCCCACCTGTTGATCTTTGGACGCTATAACCTGCTGGAGTGAGGTAATAGTGGAGGTCATCTCTCGCTCAAGTTCTTCTATCCGGTTGGATCTTTCCTGAAGATGTGTTTCCAGTTCGGCAAGGGAATACTCGACAGAATTGTTCACCGTGAAGTTTTGAGGGGATCTTCCACTGGCGAATACCTGGAAGAGGCTCTCGAAATCCAGAGCCGTGGCCAATCTTTTTTCTGAGTACTCGGGATATATCGATTGGATCATTTCGAGAATGAACGATATTTTGTTTTTGTTTGCCAGGTACGGACAACATCTTTCAAAGATATTGAATAAATTCCTGAATAGTATCAGGTCTGCGGGAAGTGGGTCTTTACAACGCCATTTCCTGTCAATAAAATTGAAATTATGAGGGGATTCGATAATAAGGTTCCAGAATGTGAAATCTATGGCAACTCCCCTGACAAGGGGGTACCCCTCAGGATCTTTCCCGTCAATAGAATAGTTACGCAACAAATTATTATGTAACTCTTCCAGTAACTGCATCAGGGCATTTTCCGGTGATCTTTTAAATAGTGCGGTGTAAAAATCATGAATTAAAAGCTCCCCGGGAATATAGTTATTATCAATTAACCGGAACTCAAAATTTCCGGAACTATCGGTCTGATATGCAGTAGGCAGTGGGGATCTCCGGACAAGGTATCCTTTTTTCTGATGTGATGTATTCAACTTCCTGTCGAGTGTCATCACATGGTAAAACGCCGGGTTGAGGTTCTCATTATTCTTGTAACTTTTAATGAGCCATGGAACCGCAAGATTAGACGTTTTCGTGGGACGTGCCAGGATAACAAACGAATTTGAGAACTGCCATAACAATCCTGAATCAGTAATTGATTTAAGAAATAACAAATCCGGAAAGAGGGTGAGCCGGTTACCTGAATAATCTTCGAAGGGGGTCCGGATCCAGTTGTAGGGGTATAATGAAAGCACTTCCGGGTTTTCCGGTATAATGGTTTCTGTCATCTTGTAATCCGGGAATACATGATAAAAAAAGTTATTCTCAAACCCCGTTTGGGACAGTATCGATCCCATCTCATTTCTACTAAAGGTAACCGGTGTCTTATCCGGATAACCGATGATGCCATCGAACATCCTTCCGGTATGATCCTCTTTGCAGCCGGAGAAATATTTTGCACCAAACTTATTTTCAATGGCTATCAGGAGGATCCCGTTCTCCCTTAAAGCACCATGCAACCGGGTCAGGAGAGCCGTACAGGTTCCTTTTGGATCATCGTTTTCCGTATCATAGAGTGGCAGGTACTCAAGTGAACCGATCAGGGTAATGATATCGTATTTCTTATCAAAGTCCGTAGCGAGAAGATTACCGCAATAGACCTTTACGTTCTCCAGATCTTTTGTCCGGTACCGGGTGATGGCGGCCCGTTGGGCATTCCCTTCCAGTGCATCGACACTGCGGTACTGTTCCCCGAGCCACCGGGTGATGATCCCACATCCCGATCCGATCTCAAGTACCTCTGCATCTTTGGGAAGGACTTCTTTAATCCCTTCAAGGAAATTAATCCGTTGATGGGTGAAATGATACCGGGATGGCCAGTCTTTGATGTACTGCCTGAACTCAAGGGAATGCGATGAAAGGTCATGTACTTTTTTCAACGATTCAAGAATATAGGATTCTCCGCCATCCTGATAATCGATAGTGCAATTGTCCGGATGTACATAAAGGTTCTTATCCATATCAAAAATAAACCGGCTGATCGGTTCCCGCTTTAATGTCTCGGTTGGGTGGGTTCTTTCCATGCGTACGTTCCCGATTGTTTTTACCATTCAAAAGATAAACCCGGTTAAACTTCTATCCTGTATCGTCTTACTTCATATTTGAATTTCCTTTACGGATGATTCAAAGTCAACAATGCCCACTATATATCCTTTTTTCTCGACCGTGAAGATCAGGCAATCATACCGGCGATCGAGAACTTCTATCTCATTATCAGAACGGGCAATCACAAGACCAGCATTAATGGAATAGGTTCCCGTATTAATTTTTAATGGCTGGGAAAATTCAACGACGAATGGCACCCCTCGTTTTTTATTACTTAAATTAAGCCGCTGCCATTTTGTATTTGTTCCATAAATGTCACAGTACTTGTTTTTGAACGTACAGCCAATCGTCAGGTTTTCTGGTATATTCTCATGTAAGACAACGTGGATCCTGACGTGGACAATCTCTCCGGAAGTAATAACCGTTGCACGATTAAAATCCTTATCTAATAATTCAACGAGGAGGATCTCCCCTCGTTTATTTCCAAATCGCTCTTCTCCGGAAGAGAAAACGCTCGATAGTGTACGGTCTGAGTATTTAGCGGAAATGGTCAGTTCCGGTTTTACGATCTTTCCCCATCCCCACGCACTCCAGCAATAGCTCAGATCCTCCCCGGATCCCGAAGTACGAAACACCAGGGAAACTGTTTTCCCTGAGTATTTCTCCAGCGAAAGAATGAAATTGTGCCACCCCCGGTCCCCGATATTTCTCTTCGGCATGAGCACCCGGGAAAAAAGAGGTTCTGTCGCCCCGTCAGACACCATATCAATGTCAAATTTTACCCCCTGCGGAATCTTATCCCAAGCCGCAGGAAGGATCCCGATCGCAAATGCAAGCGACGACCCCGGCTCAACAGGAACCGTATACGTGATCTTCGAAGGCGGATGCGCAAAGATCACGCGCCGGGGCACGGATTGGATCTCCACCGTCTGTGCATTGACCGGCACTCCTTGGGTACTCTCAATTTTTGCGTCAGAAAGATGACGGGCAAAATCATATATGGTTTCGTAGTCTTCGCCCGGAACCTCCCCGTGCTCGCTCAGGGTTCCCTCGCTGTACGTCCGCTCACGTTCGGCGATGAGCGCATGATACTTGTTCACCACGGTATTCGGATTGCCGCGCTCGATAATCCGCCCGCCATCCAGGAGCAGGGCTGATGTGCAGAGGTTTCGGACCGCATCCGTATCGTGGCCGACATAAAGAATAGTTTTTCCTGCCTCCTGCATCTCGCGGATCTTCCGGAAACACCGGTGCTGGAAGATCGCGTCGCCGACCGCAAGTGCCTCGTCCACGATCAGGATATCGGCATTCACGTTCACCGCAACGGAGAATGCGAGCCGGACGATCATACCGGAAGAGTACGTGCGCAGCGGCTGGTCAATAAAATCCCCCAGTTCGGAGAACCTCACGATCTCGGCGTAACGCGCATCGACATCCGCCCTTGAAAGCCCCATGATCGACCCGTACATATACACATTGTCCCGCCCGGAAAATTCCGGGTGGAACCCGGACCCCAGTTCGAGGATTGCGGAGACCTTCCCGTGGATCTCAAAGGTGCCGGCACTCGGTTCGAGGACCCCGGCAAGAATACTCAGGAGCGTGCTCTTCCCCGACCCATTCTGCCCGAGAATCCCGAGCGTCGTACCGGCGGGAACTTCAAACGTAATGTCCTGGAGCGCCCAGAAATCGGTATGCCGGGTGAGCCTGCCCGCACTCAGGTACTCTAAGAACCGCGCGCCCGGTGAAGGGAACAACTTGAACTTTTTCCCAAGCTGCCGGACCGATATCGCATTCACAGGAGCTCACCAAACCCGCGCTTTGTTTTCCGGAAAAACCAGATACTTGCAATGAAGAGCACGACCGAAAATACCGTGAATGGCACAAGGATAGAAAGATCGGGAATCTTACCGTAGAACAATGCATCCCGGTAGATCTCCAGCATATAATACACCGGGTTCAGGGTAACGATCCAGTGGAAACTGGCCGGGATCATGTTTACCGTGTAACCGATCGGGGTCATCCAGAACCAGATCAAAAAGATCGTCCCCAGCATCTGGGGAATATCCCGAAAATAGACCGACCCGCTTGACAGGAAAAATGCAAGCGAGAACGTGAACATCACCTGCAATATGATGGCAAGTGGCAGCAGGAGAATAAAGATCTTCGGGATACCTTTCAGGATCACAAACAGCACAAAGAAGATGCCAAGGCTGATGAGAAGGTTCACGAATTCCGAAAGTGTCACATAGATGGGAAAAATTTCACTCGGGAACGGGACTTTCTTGATATAGTTCTTATTATCGATGATCGAACCGGCCGCCCTCATAACCGAAGTCTGGAATGCCGTCCACGGCAGGAACCCCGCAGCAAAGTACAGGGCAAAGTCCCAGATATCGGTATCGCCGGGAAGACGGACCTTTAAAAAAACCCCGAACACCAGGATGTAAATAACAAGGGTAAGAATGGGATTTACCACTGACCAGTATAACCCGAGGAGCGACCCCACGTATTTCTGGGATATATCCCGTTTGATGAAATTCGCGATGAGTCCCCGGTATTCAAAGATGGAGGTCATTTTATGGTGTGTTCCCGATAGTGTGATCGTACATTATGCGTTATTGTGCATATAACATTCCCATCCCTGTTGTTGAGGACAAAACCGGAGGGGCATTCGTTTTCAGCAGGATGGGATACAATCCCTGAGGAACCGGCAAGGGAATTTCCCGGCACCCCCCATTTCAAAAAAGCACCGCCATCACGTTCTGCTGCATGATCTCCCCCCCATTTCAGGGGTGAACACCTCCCAAAAATGCGCGTTTTAAAACACCAGTAAAGGGAAAGTATATCCTCCCTATATGTGCACTGTTTTTGATTCCAGCCGATTATTTTGAATTTATTTCCCGGGGTGGACAGGGAGCTTTCCGTTCACCGTTCATCGTACTATCCCGATGTTAGATGGAGTCCGATACGGGCCCGGATTTGGGCGGGCGTGATTGAGAGTAGGTGACGGGACATCCGGGGTCCGAAGGGGATCAGGGTTTGCAGACACGGCTCCAGCACAGGATCCATTTTTCAATCTCACCTGAAG
The DNA here is from genome assembly GCA_019695435.1 of Methanoregulaceae archaeon. Taxonomy (GTDB): domain Archaea; phylum Halobacteriota; class Methanomicrobia; order Methanomicrobiales; family Methanospirillaceae; genus Methanoregula. The sequence goes on from JACTVF010000052.1 coordinate 5,867, forward strand.
GCACCCGCCGTTGTATATCCCGGCGTTTCCGTACCATCGCGGGGAGCCCTTTTATCATGTCAGTTTTTGCCAGGATAATCGCGCGACACTTCCCGTGAAGAATATAATAAGGAAGGACGGCACAGTTTCTCCCGATGATCCATGGGCTCGAAAACAACAGTGTCCGTGGGGGAAAATTCTTGACAACATACCAGACAAGGTTCCGGTTCCCATAATAAAGAGAAATATCAGATCTGAATCCCGCTGTTCCCCCATGAATATGCACCACCCGGGCCGTTGGCACATACCAGCATTTCCAGCCGGCAAGCCGGCCCCGGAACGCGAGGTCGATATCTTCCATGAAAAGAAAAAAATCCTCGTCAAAGAGCCCGATCTCGTCCAGCATCACGCGCCGGTACAGTGCTGCCCCGGCGCAGGGGCCGAATATTTCTTCTGCCGTATCGTATTGCCCGCGATCCGGCTCGCCCATGCCCCGGTCCCATGCAGCGCCGCTGCGGGAGATGCAGATTGCGGTCGAATTTATCCTGCCATCAGGAAAAAGTATCTTTGTGCCGCACATTCCCACGCACGGGTCTGCCTGCATCGGTTTGATGATCTCTTCAAGCAGGTGCGGATCGGCAATCGTATCGTTGTTCAGCGTGAAGATGAACGCTCCTTTTGCAGCGCGAATTCCTGTATTTGTGCCACCGGCAAATCCAAGATTTTTCCCGGTCCCGACTAGAATTACTGAGGGATAGCGTTCTTTGACGTAACCGGCACTCCCGTCCGATGACCCGTTGTCAACTAGGATTATTTCAAAATCCCGGAATGTCTGGCAGGCAAGGGATGACAGGCAATCGTCAAGGAATTTTTTCCCGTTGAAGTTTACCACAACGACACTGATGAGCGGAGTCATAGGGTAAGACACAAAGGTTCCTTGGTCACGGTCGTCCCTGCTTTTCCCGGTATTCCTTCACCTTCATACTCGCCCGGAGCAGGCTGTCAAATGTCCCGGCATCGCTCCAGAATCCAGACAACAGGGAAAACGTCATGGCAGCGTTCCGGATGTAGGCATTGTTGACATCCGTGATCTCCAGTTCGCCGCGCCCGGACGGTTTTAGATCCCTGATAATCCGGAACACATCGGAATCGTAGATATAGAGACCGGTGACTGCGAGATTGGTTTTTGGATGTTGCGGTTTTTCCACGATACCGACAATACGATCTCCAGCAACTTCAGCAACCCCGAACCGCTGGGCATCGCTCACTTCTTTGAGAAAGATCCGTGCACCGGATTTAAACGACTGAACGGCATCTTTGACAGAATCTTCAAAAATATTGTCCCCGAGGATTACCGTAACAGCGTCGTCACCGGCCCAGCGTTGGGCAAGCCCGAGGGCCTGTGCGATTCCCCCGGCGCCATCCTGTATCTCGTACGACAACCGTACACCCAGTTCCGATCCGGACCCGAGAAGTTCAAGAAAATGCCCCACATGACCCCGGCCGGAGACAATCATGATATCGTCAATGCCGGCATTGATCAACGTGTTCAGTGGGTAGCAGATCATCGGCTTGTCATAGACGGGCAGAAGATGTTTATTGGTGATTTTCGTGAGCGGGAAAAGCCGTGAGCCGGTTCCTCCTGCAAGAATTATTCCTTTCATGCTTCTCTCTCCTTTAAGTATGCGGTTAATGCCTCATTCCAGGAACGCATCGGCGTTGTCTTTGTGTTAACAAGGACGGAATACGCAGGACGTTGTGCTCTCCTCGGGTACTCAGCAGTCGAACAGGGAACGACATTTTGGATAATCGCACGCGCAAATTCAAACCATGAACAGACGCCTTCATTCGTGATGTGATAAATCCCCGGGTCAAGACCGGCAATCCCGGCAGTCTTCTGCGCGAGATCCGCCGTATAGGTGGGTTTCCCAAACTGGTCGTTTACCACCCGGACTTCCGGCATCTCCCGCGAGAGCCTGAGCATGGTCTCAACAAAATTCTTCCCGTGCGTCCCAAAGAGCCAGGATGTCCGGATGATCCGGTAATCGTCCATCGTTTCCCGGATATGTTTCTCGCCAAGCAGTTTTGATTCCCCGTACGCGTTGACGGGGTGGGGAACGTCAATTTCACGGTATGATGTCCGTGTGCCATCAAATACGTAATCGGTACTGTAATGGATCAGGCAGGCCCCGGCATCCTTGCATGCACGGGCAAGAGACAAGAGTGCATCACCATTTACCCCAAACGCGACATCCCGATGGTCCTCGCATCCATCAACATCGGTGTATGCGGCAGCATTGATGACCAGTGCGGGCTTTATATCACGGAGTGCTGCAGTCACTTTTCCTGCATCCGTGATGTCGAGATCATGTCCCCGGAGCACGGCCCCGGGGAATACGTGCTGGAGATCGTAGCCGAGCATCCCATATGCCCCGAGAATAAGGACCTTTTTTACCGGAGTAATGGCCGCCACCATCCTTCATGCTGCACATACCACGCCACGGTCTCTTTGAGTGCATCCTCAAATGTCGATTGTGGCTTCCAGCCCATTTTATGGATTTTTGTGGAATCCAGGGAATAGCGCCAGTCGTGGCCGGGACGGTCCTTCACAAATTCAATACTGGATGAATCCTTCCCGAGAATTCCGAGGATCTGGTGCGTGATCTCCAGATTGGTCTTCTCGTTGTCCCCGCCGATATTATAAATTTCCCCGGCGGTACCCTCGTGGAGCACAAAATCGATCGCCCGGCAGTGGTCCAGCACATATATCCAGTCACGGACGTTTTTCCCTGAACCATACACCGGAACTTTCTTACCCTGAAGAAGATTGGTCACAAAAAAGGGAATCAGTTTTTCCGGGTACTGGTAGGGGCCGAAATTATTGGTGCAGCGGGTCACAATAACAGGTAAACCATGAGTAATAAAAAATGCCCGTGCGATCAGATCAGATCCCGCCTTGCTCGCGGAATAGGGACTGGACGGGTTCAGGATATCGGTTTCCTTAAACGAACCGGTTGCCGTGCTTCCATACACTTCATCAGTAGAGATATGGATGAACCGGGAGATCTTGTGCCGGAGAGCAGCATCCAGCAGCGTTTGGGTCCCACAAACGTTTGTGGTAACAAATGAGGTCGCATCATTGATGGAACGATCCACATGGCTCTCTGCGGCAAAGTGGATAACCGCGTCGGGCGCATGGTGAGAAAATGCCAGATCCACGGCATGCGAATCGCGGATATCCCCTTTAACAAACGAATAACGGGAATTCTTTTCGAAATCCGCAAGGTTGGCCGGATTACCGGCATAGGTCATATTATCAAAGTTTGTGATAGTACATTCGGGGTGCTCGTCAAGCATATACCGGATAAAATTGCTCCCGATGAATCCCAAGCCCCCGGTCGCAAGCAGTTTCATGGATTGTCTCCCCAAAACAGTCTATCCGTGCTTCAGTCCCGGTGCAAGACCCCAGTCATAGGGAATCTCCGGCGTATCCGGGGGGAGGCGGTATTCATCGGGTTTTTTATAATTGTACGGCAGTGTGGGTAGGCTCAGGAAATATGCGGTTTCAGTCCCGATTCCCTTGAATCCATGGTAGACACCGGGAGGGACACTGATAAGAATGGGATTTTTCTCTCCCACAAAGAGTTCCATCAGTAATTTATATGTTGGGGACTCTTTTCGTGCATCATATAATGCAACTTTCATCATCCCGTGGACACAGGTAAAATTGTCGATCTGTTTTTTGTGATAATGCCAGGCTTTTACCACACCGGGATATGCCGTGGTAAGGTACACCTGCCCAAATTTTTTAAAAAAGGGATCGTCGCACCGGAGGATCTCCATGAGCCAGCCTCGCTCATCGGGGATCACCCGCAGGTTTTTTATAACGACTCCCTCAATCGTTTGTCCCATACGATCATATTGGTGATGAGGATATAAAAAATCTCATTAAAGAGAATTACCTGATTTTACAGAGCACCGATCAGGGTGATGTCTGATATTTATTGACCAGTGCACGCAGTTTTTCTATAAATTTTCTCTGGTCAAACTCCTGTGCACGGGCGATACATGCATCATGATATTGTTCATGATTTTTAGAGAGAGACAGCACGGCATCAATAATACTCTTTTCATTTGGCTGTACAAGGATACCGGTTTCAGGAGTAACGGTCTCACGAAACCCCCCTTCGTTTACCGCGACAACCGGTTTCCCGCTTGCCATCGCTTCAAGTGGTGTAAGCCCGAAATCTTCATCTATTGCGGTACAGATGAGGCCTTTGCATCGTGCATAATAATCAACAAGCTCTTCTTCCGTAGCCTCGCCGGTCATGGTTACATTTTGTGGTAGATCCCGGTATATTTTCCGTGCATAATTTTGTGCGTGATCTCCATCTGCATATCCCCCGATAATAATAAGGTTCTCCTCTGTCATTTTTCTGAAACTGTTTATCTGGAGATCGATACGTTTTTCCGGGTAGAGGCGATTAACAGACAGCCAGAAATTTCCTGCTTTTTTTGTAAGGAAATGTGAGGTATCCACCGGGGGGTAAAGCACAATCGAATCACGGTTATAGTATCGCTGTACCCTTGACTGGACCTGCCGTGAGTTTGCAAGAATCTGATCGATCGATCTGACAGATGACCGATCCCATCTTCTGTGAATAGATGACCACATCCAGAATAAAAGTTGAGATCCGATATTCAATCCTTGGGCATACGTTTCATGCAAATCATAGAATACTCGTGGAGGTGAATGGCAGTACCAGATGTTCGGATGGTGACGGTGGGCCGCGTAATGTGCCCAGTTTCCGCTAAAAATAAAAACATCATAATCCCCGGAAAAATTGCAGAAATAAAATTTCAACGTGGCAGAAATTTGTTTAAATGGTACACATTTGATTGTTTTTCCCAGACTTATGACCCGCACCATGGGATCGATCTTCCGGATCGCATTCGTATCTGTAGTAATAATATCGGCATCAAGTGCCTTTGCCATTGCTATTACGACTTTCTCTCCCCCACCGATCGCGCCAAAATAATCATGGAATATTGCGATTTTCATGCATGCCCCAATTTTTAAGTCTCGTTTATCATGGGTTTCAGGGAAGTATTGCTCCCGATCCCGTGAACTGGTAAAATCCGAAGGTATCCAACCCTCTTTCATCCAGACTCTTTTGTAATATACCGTTGTTGATGCGCAGGTGCATTAAGAATTTTGGAATGCAAGATCTCTGAACCATTATAGTTGCATCATAAAAATACCTCCCCCAAAACATCATTGACCCGGATCAGCATGCCGTAACGCTAAATTACCAATATTTATTGTCTCACAGAAAAATCCATTAAAGACAACCAATGAATCGTCCCTCCGGAACCGGATACCCGGTCGAAGTCTCCGTTATCCTCCCCGCGCTTGATGAAGAGCAGACCATAGGCGACTGCATCCATAAGATTCAGTCGGTGTTCCACCAGAATACGATCAGTGGCGAGATCATCGTTGCCGATGCTTCATCAGACAGGACACCGGAGATCGCGGCAGCTCTTGGTGCACGGGTCATCCGGCCGGAAAAAAGCGGGTACGGCAATGCATATCTTGCCGCATTCAAAGAGGCACAGGGCCGGTATATTATCA
>JACTVF010000053.1 GCA_019695435.1 Methanoregulaceae archaeon
TTTCGTATTGAGTGAAAGTCATTGATTCGCCTCAGGGCGTTCCTTCAGCGGCGGCATTCATCGTTTAATCAGGGGGGATGACAATCTCCGCATAAGATCTGAACGATTTTCACAGGAACCGACAGGGACCAATCGAGTTCGCGTTTGCTAGCCTGATTGCGCCTTACACTCTGTGGCTCATAAATGAGCATGAAAAACAATTTGAAACTTTTTAAAAAAGCCAAAAAACTGGTAGTGCATCAGTATTTGTACCAGCGGCCCTTGCTGTCAAATTCCCCGGTCATCTGCCGGATGTTCACTGCCGGGCTCCCTGTCAGGCTCCTGTAGAAACAGGCCTTGTAGGCAAGCAGAAGTGGCACGAGAAACACGACCCCAAAGAAGATAATGGCGGCAGTGACCCACATCCCGTCAGGGCCGATCAGGGATACCAGCTGTTGCGGGGTTATAGCGGCTAACTGGGACTCGTTATAGTGGGAAAGCGGCTCAAGTTTGTCAAAGAGAAGCCCCTCCCAGACAAGGGCAAACACGAACAAGTCGATAAACGAGAGAACGCAGCAGATAACAAAAAATCCCAGCACATCCCTCGCATGGTCAGAAACTATACCGATGCTGCGACGGATGGAGGCAAAAATCCGGAGATCCTCAAAGGCTGCAGCTGTATCGCAGAAGAAGGTTAAAAACAGCGTGGGGATCATGACGAAAACGGTAAGAAGTCCCATAACACCGTAGTCAGCAGAACCTCCTGTAGAAAGGATCGTGAAGATAGTGATCAGCGCAAAGACCAGCAGGAGCACGAAGAGGATCACAAGCCAGGGAAGTAACACCCGGAAATAATAATGCACCCCTTCGCGCAACATCGTGCCGGCATTGGTCTCGTTATTTCTGATCAGTCCAAATGTACCGGCAACAAAGAGTACCATCACGAGCCCGGAGATAATCACAAGCCGGCTGGTAATGAAGGTACCGGAGATGTTCAACAGGATCCAGAGCATCGCGCCAAGCAGCCCCGCAACGACACCAGGAATCCAAAGCACTGGCGTCTGCCTGACAGAGCGGACCGCTTCCTGCAATTCCTTAAGAACCATGGTCATCTGACCCGGGGCATGGCCACAATTTCCCGCACCTGGAGATCGAAGAAGCTTGCAGTATAGGCCGGGCGGATTACACAGACCGTATCCGCACCACTCGCCGTCCCGCCGACCGCGATAACCTCTTCACCGATCCCGACCGCTCCCTGATCTGCGGCAATAAGTACGCACTCAACGGCGACTTTGAGGCCGACCGCGATCACGCGCCGCAGCGCTTCGGCGATCGCTTCGGTCCGGGACGCACCGCCGACTTTTGGGGACTTTGAAAGGGCACGTTCGAGACCGGAGAGGGCATGGGTGCCGGTCACAATCTTTGCGCCCTGTTTCCGGAGTTCCTTTGCGGTTTGCTCCGAGAACTCCCACTCGCCGGCTTTTATAAATCCCATCACGTGGGTCACAACAACAAGCGACAGGCCGGTCCCCTTCATAGCGTCAAAGAAGACCCGCGCGGTCTCTCCTGAACTGCTTGCGACAACGATGGTCTTGAGCCTGAGCTCCTTCGCCCTTTCGATGGCAAAGCGCGCTGCATCCCCAGTATTTACCGGGCCGGGTTTATCGAAATAATAGCAGGTTTTTGTGATAAAGGTCATAAGTACCTTTTAATAAGCAGCCATGAAAAACTTTGTCAGATTTTCTACTAGGGCAATGCCGGATTACCAGAGACGGATCCGACACGGCCATCCGTTGATATTAAAAAATCTAGAGATATGAGGAAATATGATGATCACCCTCGCGCTTGCTGGTAAACCAAACTGCGGAAAGTCGACCTTTTTCAAGGCGGCCACTATGGCGAATGCAGAGATCGCCAACTACCCATTTACGACTATCAATCCCAACTTCGGCGTCGCATACGTACGGACGACCTGCCCCTGCCGTGGTCTTGACCTCACGTGCGGTCACTGCGTGGACGGGGTCCGGTTTGTTGCCGTCAACCTCATCGATGTTGCGGGACTGGTTCCCGATGCGCACAAGGGCAAGGGCCTGGGCAACCAGTTTCTTGACAACCTCCGGCAGGCCGACGCGATCCTCCACGTGGTGGATGCAAGTGGCGGGACCGACAGCGAAGGAAACCCGGTGGGTGCGGGAAACCACGACCCGGCAGAGGATATAAAATTCCTGGGATTTGAGATGACAATGTGGGTGTACGGGATTCTTGAAAAACACTGGTCCCGCCTCTCCCGCCAGGCATCGGTCAAGTCGTTCTCCATCCACCAGGGCATTGCGGAGGTCTTCACGGGCCTCGGAATCACTCCGGAGGAAGTGCGCGATGCGGAACTGCTGCTCAAACTCGATCTCGTCCATGCCCAGATGGAAGAGCTTGTGCCCTTCTGTGCGGAGATGGTCAAGATCTCAAAGCCGATGCTTGTTGTCGGGAATAAGATCGATGAGACGCCCGAAGCCCTGCGGGAGAAACTTGCCGTACAAAAAGTCTCGTTTGTCAGCGCTGCATCAGAACTTGCGCTGAGGAATGCCGCGGCCGTAAACATAGTAAAGTACCTCCCGGGAGACAAGGCGTTTAAGGTCGCCGACGGGGTCACCCTCTCTGCGCCGCAGAAAGCAGGTCTTGTAAAAATCGCAGAGGTCATGAAGAAGAACAACGGGACCGGTGTGCAGGATACCATCAACCGTGCGGTCTTCGAGCTGCTCGACCGGATTGTTGTGTACCCGGTGGAAGACGAGAACAAATTCTGCAATAAGCAGGGTGATGTGCTGCCAGATGCTTTCCTGATGAAACGCGGCTCGACCCCCCACGACCTTGCGTTCCAGGTGCACACCGATATTGGCAAGGGATTCCTGTACGCCATCGATGCCCGCACCAAGATGCGGATCAAGGAGAACCATCTCCTCAAGGATGGGGACATTATAAAAATTGTAAGTGCGGCGAAGTAGGAGGCGGCAGGTGACAGTGTGTGACGAGTGTCATCCCATTGTCAGACACCCGCGCCGCTCCCGGGAGGAAATTTATCCTTTTTTCGTGATTTTGACCTGAATTTGGCCCTTTTTACCACAAAGTTTATAATATGCCGCAGAGTATAGGGGAAATACCGATATTACGGAGGTGAATCCATGGGTGGAGAGATATACCAGGCACAGGTGATCAGGAACTTCTTTGACACCATCACCGGCACGGACAGGAACCTGACACGCATCTACATGTGTGTCATGAGCCTTGCAAAGCTCCGCATGGAGACCCCGGAAAAGATGGCGTCCCTGCTCGACCAGCTCAAGAAGAGCAAGATCAAAAAGGAGCTCTCGGTCGACCTCCTGGACTATGTCTGCGACGCGGCAAACGATCTTGAGCTCGCAACTGTGCAGACTGCGTTTGGGGTAAAGGGTATCAAAGATGTGGCGCAGGATTTCAATGCGGTCAGCCTTGACAGTCTGTAACTTTTTTCATTTGAATAATGGGTTTTAGAATTGTTCCCGGTGCTTAAGGGAGATTAGGCTCATAGGTATTTTTCCCTGCATAGCGAACCAGCTTGATCGTAACCGGGTTTTTTTTTTAATTTTGGTTCTGTAATACTGTAAATGATTCTGATAGGAACATACCCAAACTATAAAAATCGATAAAACGGTCTGAGGGTTCCCTGCCTCAGGGTCCCCCTGTGAGCACAGGGGGTCAGGGGAATGTTTCAATTTTTATCAGAAATCCCTCCAGGCACCGCGCCACTTTCTAAACCCCTCAAACAATATTTAAATCAAAAATATAAGTTGGATATAGTGATGGTAAATGACGCTCATACCAGCATGTACCAAGTGGTTTTTGTTGGGTGTTGTATTACTCGAAACCGGATGGGTAATATCCAAAATTAACTTGATGGCAGGAATTGGTTTATTTCTTACTGGTTTTTGTTTCATTGGTTATTTGGGGTATAAATATCTCATTCCAGTCCTTGAAGAGTTGGTTAAAAAAACCAGAAATCGGTAAACAAGTGGACATATAATATTATTTCTTATATAACTCCCCCTCAAGGTAATCAATTTCAATAATCGCGCTCATACCAATCGCCACTTATCACCAACCGCGCAAATGGCCGACCAAACGTGAACTTATCAGAACCAGAAAAACAGAGCCTCAAATGAGCTTGGATTAGGAGATGAGGCGGGCAGCCCGTACCTCCCCGCCACCATTTATAGAATGCCCAGTGCCCGCTTGTAGGTATCGAGCATTTTTATGACATACTTCCGGTGTTCATCCAACGCCTGTTCATCATCAGGAGAAGCGATCACCGCCACCGCATAGAGCAGGAGAAGGGCGTTGTCAAGTTCGAGTGTAGATAGATCTTCGATACGATCCGGAGAAAGGTTAATGGCAAGAAACGCATGCTCGGCATCAGAAAACGGGGGTACCAGGTCAGGTCTGACCTGCGCGTTCTCAAACGCCTCTGCATACGCGTTTACGATCTTAAGCGCCTTTTTCAGTGCATCGTTCCCGCCACCGTCAGGCACCTGCGAAAGGGCTGTCTCACATTCGCGAAGGGTTTTCGGATACAATTCGAACTTGAACGAGAAAAATGCCGAAGAGATAACGTGTGCGGTCTTTTCCGGAATACGGCCAAAGACGGGTCTCATCCGTTCAACGTAATCTTTGAGAAATTTCTCCATGTGAATCTCCTTGGATCGGGTATGCACCATACTCACCAGTGCACTCAGTCTGATGAATAGTACATGTGCGGAAATCTGACATGAACGTATCCTTCAGACACTTTTTTAAAGGATCTAACCCGGAGCATCACGGGTTTATATGAGAATAAACGACCAATATCCATTCACTGGTTATGGGCACTGTCATTTTTTCCGATGTACATGCCGATGCTGAGGCTCTCAGCCTCGTCGCAGCGTATATCCGGGGCCCGTCATTTCCTATCTATTTTGGCCCGGTCGATACCCTTGTCAACCTCGGGGACCTCCTGCACCGGGGTAACTGCCCGGAAACAACGCTTGAGATCATCCATGATCTGGCAAGGGGATTCCGGCTGGTGTCTGTGATGGGCAACCACGACCATGCCTTCCTCAATGGTGTCCCGGTTTCCGGAAGCGACGGGATGAGCGCCTACCGGCACGAACAGCTGCGCGGTTCTCCACTTCTTGACATCTTTTCTGAGATGCCGATGGAATGGGTGAATCGTTCGATGCTCTTTGTACACGGGGGACCGCTCGATCTCGGCACCCAGACGCTCCGCCTCAAGTGCTGGCAGCGGCTTTCTCATACGGCAGGTGACTCGTTTACCGGGTACCATTATACTGCACCGATGGCGTTTGACGCGCTCGAAAAACGCGGTCTTTTCTTCATGGTCTGCGGGCACCAGCACACCCATATCTGCTGTCGCAAGACAATGGACGGGATCAGGGAACACCTGATCCGATTTGAACGGGATAAGGACGCCGTAGTTCCCGTGGGTGAAACCGAAGTGGCACGCATTCCGTTGGATATCCCGACACTCTTCAGGATTGGTGGCTGCCATGGAGACAGGCCGGAATTTGCCTATGCAGATGATACAACCTTTACATACATCCGTCTGACCCGCGGTACCCGGCACTCTAGCTCCATATGATCCCACGAAAAGAATGTCGGTAAGTGCCGGACGGGCTGCAAAAAGTGTCCGAAAAACAGAATTTTTAAGGATTTTCTTGGGTTATTTAAAAATGCAGCGATAATATTTGAGATATATTTATATATGGTTACCACAGAGTGGTAATTATGCCTCGTGCAGGCGAGGGACGATCAATCCGGATTGATCCCGAGGTGTATGAGGCTTTGCTTGCGCTTAAGCGTGGCAACATGACCTTCAGCGATGTCATTGCACAGATGCTCCACGACTGCTATGGCTGGTCGGATGCCTTCCCGCCCAACCAGAGCGAACTGGGGGATTTCGCCGAGACGGAGACACCGGAATGAGTGATACAACCGGGATTTCCCCTGTGAGCGGTGGACACCGGTCATGCATCCGTCAGGAGCCGGCACCACGAACTGGCACATCCGCGACGACATAACACAGGAAAAACTTGAATCGATCATCGAGAATGTCAAAGACTTGTTCACATAAAAAAGAGGAAAACGAACAATCGTAGAGGATCGCGCCGGCGCATTACCCTCGCACCGGTTCGTTCATCTGAAATTGCACCGTCTCCCCTGCCATCTCCTCCAACTTTTTTACCAGCTCTTCTTCTAAAAGTGGAATCGATGCCTGGAGTTTGGTTCTCCATTCAAGAAGTTCCTTGTGTCCCTGCTCTTCGTGAACGTGCATACTTTCCAGCTGCTCTTTCTCACGTTCCAGCGATCGCAGACGTGCAAGAACCGGATGGGACAAAAGACCTTCCTCTGCTTCGCGGCACTGTTTCTCGAGCTCGCGGTACCGCGTACACAACCCGCTTGCTTCACCGGAAAATTTACCGGTATCTGAAAAGACCGCACGTTCTTCCTTGTTTTTTAAGACGATATCACCCTCATCGATCATAGTCTGTACCAGAGGGCACGCCATATCCAGTGCGCGGGCAACCGTTTCCGCAGCCGCAACGTCATGATCGGACAGGATATCCATGGCATCCTTGATGATATGCACTTCTTTTGACAGGTGCTTGCGGGTGGCGATCTTTTCAGCTTTTCTGATGACATGGGATGCCGTCATAGCAAGCGAGGCATAATGCCGCAGATGTTCGTCCCGCTGCCGGACCAGGTCTGCGCACCGGACACGCTCGGCATCGATAGCCTCTAATGAGGGATCGGCTGAGAGCCGGGCAGTCTCTATGGCGATCGTTTCCAGACGCTCAGCGATCTCTGCAATACGCGCTTTAATCCGTTCCTCTTTCCCGAACGATCGTTCCAGATTCTTACGGGAATCGCAGAGCGCAGCATATGCGGTGCGTGCAGCATCTGCGTGGGTGGTCACCTCCTTGAACCGGCCGATGGCCTTTGTCATCACGTTGATCTCACGGCCAATTACATCGATGCCGGTCTTTGTTTCCTTCATCTCCTCCGGGAAGGCAACCATCAGGTAACGACCTTGGCCGCGGATTGCATTCAGGCAGCCTTTCACACATTCAACTGCCGAGGTGTAAAACGCCTCCGGATCATCCGGCAGGTCCTTTGCAAGCGATGTGTTCATTGCCCTGATAAACAGGGGCAGGGAATTTTTTGCAATGCTTCTGATCTTCGGGTGATTCTCGGGATCCTGTTCGGCACCTTTGAGGTTATTGACCATCAGCTGGAGGTTCGCCGCGGCATTCCGGATATTCCCGATCGGCTCCTGCACCTCTTCATGGAAGGTTTCTCGCGCAGCAGTCTCCTGTTCATCCAGCCATGAGGGAACCTCCCCCAGAGTCAGGATTATATGTTTGTCAGGCGCAGAGCCCAGAAGCGATTTTAAAAATTTAAGCATTGGACACTCCGGAACTACCGATTTGTTGGGGTAACAGATATCATAATCATCTGATCATGAACGAACGAGAGGGACACAATCACAGGTCATCTCGGGCGATCTGGCGGAGCCGTTCCAACCCGTCAATCTCGTTGATCACGGTCACGACTGCAGCAGGGACAAGGTGTTCCCACGATTCGCCGTTGAGCATGCGGCGCCGGATCTCCGTACCGCTGTGCCGGTCGCGCTCGTACATCGCAGGAGACTGCACTTCAACGCCGGCTTCACAAAAAAGCCTGATGACAAGAGGGTTTGACGAATAGCAGGTATCAAATGGCGGCGTCATCGACCTGACATGCGCAGCCCAGAGAGCGTTGCGCTGCACATCCTCGATCGGAATCACGTAATACGGGCACCGGAGGGAGGTAAGCGCCCGGGTGATCATTAGTACACGCTCGCCAGCAGTATACGGGTTCTCAGTCGTGTGGGAGAGCTGCGCGCTCCCGACACCGATGATGATCTCATCGCACGTCCGTGCGAGCTCTTCAAGGACAGCCTGGTGCCCGTTGTGGTAGGGCTGGAACCTGCCGACATAAAAACCCCGTTTCATGGTTTTGCTCCAGCGTTTGCGATCCGGGCGGCAAAGACCCCGGCCGTAAATCCCGCATCAATGTTTACGACGGCAATGACCGAGCACGACTGGAGCATGCTCGCGAGAGCCGCCCGACCCTCTCCCATGTACCCGTATCCGGTGCTGACCGGAACACCAAGTACTGGTTTGTCTACGAGGCCGGCGATCACGGCCGGTAACGTGCCTTCCCTCCCTGCGCAGACGACAAACACGTCGGCATCGAGCAGGGGTTTGAGCGCAGGGAATAACCGGTGGATGCCGGCCGCTCCCACATCGTATGCGGTCCTTACCGTGCAGCCCATCTCTTCAGCAATGGTCTTTGCTTCCTCCGCAACGCGGATATCCGATGTCCCTGCGGTGATGACCGCAACGATCCCGCCGATCTTTTCCGGTGCGGCACCGGTCGAGAGAATAAGCACCCGGGCCGGCGTGCGGTATTCCACCGTAATCCCTTTTCCCGTGCACCTGGCCTGTACCGCAGACACCTGCTCCGGGGTCACACGCGTGACAATACAGCGGCCGGTGGTCTCTGCATGACGGACAGTGATCTCCGCGAGGTGTTCAGGGTCCTTTCCCTCAGCAAGGATGACCTCGGGCATCCCGCACCGGACGGCCCGTCCGAGATCGAGGCAGGCAAAGTCTCCAACCTGCTCAAGGCGGAGCCCTTCGATCTCCTGTGCGGCATCATCGAGCGCGATCTCGCCATTTTTGTAGCGTTCAAGGAGCGCTGAAAGCACCGGGTTTACACGCATAATGTGATAATACAGATATGGGGAGGCGTATTATAAGTTAGTTCATTGCCATGTCGTACCTGCTTTATATCGCATATTTTGGCGCGGCTGCCGTGATCTTTCTCTGGCTGCGTGACGCGCGGATCTTTTTTTTGACCGGCCTCCCCGGGTACCGGAAAGCAGCTTACTGGGGCGTGTTGTACGGCGCCCTCGGCACGCTTGGCGTGCTCTGTACGATTGCAGGTGACACATTCGAACTGCTGGGACTTGGCCTGATCCTCGCCGCACTCTACCTCCAGGGACGGATGACACGCGAGAAGGTCTGGACAGGAAAAGAGAGCACCCTTGATCGGATGTGGGGCAGCGTGAAACGCCCGGCACCGGATAAAAAATAATGGTGCGGCGGGAAATACCAGATAAGGGATGTACCAGGCATGATCCAGAAACCACGAGGCACACGGGATTTTCTACCCGATGAGATGGAAGCGCGGCGCAGTACCGAAGCAAAGATGCGCGAGGCAGTGCGCCGCTGGGGATACCGGGAAGTATGTACACCTGAATTCGAGGATCTCGAACTCTTCACGCTCAGGTCGGGCGAAGGGATCATGCAGGAGATGTACGTCTTCGAGGATAAAGGCGGGAGAAACCTGGCCCTGCGCCCGGAGATCACAGCGTCCGTGATCCGAATGTACATCAACGAGGCAAAGGTCGCGCCAAAGCCCCTGCGCTGGTGCTACTTTGCCGATTGCTTCCGGTACGAGCGCCCGCAGAAAGGGCGGTACCGTCAGTTCTGGCAGTTCGGCGCAGAACTGATCGGGGCCGACACTGCGATTGCCGATGCAGAAGTGATCATGCTTGCCGCGGATACACTCAATGCAACCGGTGTCACGTGGGACCTTAAGGTAGGCCACCTCGCGTTCATGAAAAATCTCTTGAAAGATCTCGACATGGTCACCCAGCGCCACGTGATGGCGCACCTCGACAAGAAAGATTTCGAAGGTCTCAAAGCCACCCTCGCAGACAGGGGAAAGGTGGATCTCGGTGAATCACTGACCGCGCTTGTGGAGTGCCGCACGCTCCCGGAAGCATTCGAAATCTCCGGGACGATCCCGGAAAAAGAGCGCGTGGAGCAGATGACCGGTATTCTCGACACAGCCGGTGTTACCTATTCCCTCAACTTCGGGATCGCACGTGGTCTTGACTACTACACCGGCATGGTCTTTGAGGGATTTGCGCACAACCTTGGCGCGGAAAACCAGATCGTGGGCGGAGGGACATACAGGCTCGCGCACCTGTTCGGCGGCGATGATGTCGCGTCCTCGGGGTTTGCCATTGGCTTTGACCGGGTGATGGTCTCGCTTGGCGATGTGCAGCCCAAAAAAGATACCATTGTGGGGATCGTGTGCACAAACGAAGGGCGCAGCTTCGCACTCTCAGTAGCCCGGGAATTCCGGGCCGACGGAATCCGGGCGGAGATGGAGCTCATGGATCGCGGGCTTGGGGCACAGATGGCACACGCCTCAAAATCTGCGGACTTTGCGGTCGTGATCGGCAAACGGGAGGCTGATGCCGGTGAGGTCACCCTCAAAAACCTTCATTCGGGCGAGCAGAAGACGCTTGCCCCGGCCGCGGCGATAGCCGAGGTGAAAGCGCATGGTGCTCGCTGAAGAACTCGCAAAGCAGCAGCGCAGTATTAGTGTCGCGGAATTTTTCGAGAAGAACAAACACCTGCTGGGTTTTGACTCCCCGACCCGGGGCGTCATTACCACGATCAAGGAAGCCGTGGATAACGCGCTCGATGCCTGCGAGGAAGCGCAGGTGCTTCCCGACATTTACATCAGTATCAAAAAAACCGGCACTGATGTGTTCCGGATCATTGTCGAGGACAACGGCCCCGGCATCGTCCCCGCGCAGGTCCCTTTTGTATTCGGTAAACTGTTGTACGGCTCCCGGTTTCACCAGATCCGGCAGACCCGGGGCCAGCAGGGGATTGGGATCTCGGCTGCCGTGCTCTACGCGCAGCTGACAAGCGGCCTGCCCACGGTCGTCATCTCGCGAACCGGGGCAAAGGAACCGGCGCACAGGTTCGAGATCCAGATAAAGATCGAGACAAACGAGCCCGACATCATCTCCCAGCAGCCTTTCGAGTGGGACCGGATCCACGGTACCCGGGTCCAGATCGAGTTCAAGAGCACGATGTCAGCAAAGAAGAAACTGCTCGAATACCTCAAGTATACCTCCGTGGTGAACCCCCATGCCCGGTTCCGGGTGGAGCTGGACGACGAGTCGTTCACGTTCGAGCGGGTGAGCCAGGAAGTGATTGCCTGTCCGCTGGCGATTCAGCCCCACCCGCACGGCATCGAGTTCGGTCAGCTCAAACGGATGGCTGCGGCAAGCGATGAGAAACTGATCGATTTTCTGGTAAACGGTTTCTCCCGGGTCGGGAAAAAGATCGCGCAGGAGATGTGCGATAAATCCGGTCTCAAGCAAACCGCAAAAGTAAAAGGGCTTTCTGCCGAGGAACTCAAAAACCTGCTCGCCGCGATGCAGTCAGTTGCCGTGCCCGCCCCGCCGACTACCCAGTGCCTCTCCCCTATCGGTGAAGACCTGATCCGGCGCGGACTTGACAAGGAGTTCCAGATGGATTTTGTTTCGGCACGGGCAGGCTCCCGCCCGAGGGTAACGCAACGATCCTCAGGTTTGCAAACAGGGTCCCGCTCATGTACCAGCAGGGTGCCTGTGCAATCACCGAATGTGTCTCAACCGTCAACTGGAAGTCGTACAACATCTCCCAGCAGGGCCTCCCGTTGGGGGCGGTTTTGATCCTCGTCCACGTAGCGTCCACAAATGTGCCCTTCACAAGCGAAAGCAAAGATGCGATCGCAAACATCCCGGAGATCAAAAAAGAGATTGTGCTCGCCCTGCAGGAGCTCGGCCGCGAACTCAAGACCTTTCTCTCGCGCCGGGACCGGAACAAGCTCGCGGAGGACCGGGCCCGGGCTGTCTGTGCCGTCATCCCGGAGATCGCGGTAAAAGTGAGCGAGATCGTGGAAAAACCGGTCGTTGATACCACTCCCATTGAAGGCCGGTTGATGCGCAAGCTGATCGCAAAGAAATGGACCCGGGACGGAAAAGTGACTCTCGAAGTGAACAACTACACCGGCAGCGATGTCGAGATCTCGGTCTACGATATCTCGGCAGACAACGCAGCCGATGCCGATATGCCGCCGGCATTCTCAACCGAGATGGACGGGCAGTTCACGAAAGTCTGGAAGATGGCAATCCCGAAACAGATGGTCTGGCGTGTCACGTATACCGGCAAAGGTGGCGGTATGCTCGACATCCGGGGGATAGAGGATAACAAGAAGATGGTGGTGGATCTCGATGTCTAAAGAGGAACTCGATGCACGGTCGATGAAGGCGCTCATGGGAATCGCCTCAGCCTGGTACGACCAGATGAAGGCCGGGGATATCCCGTCTATTTCGCTCCCCACCCGTACGAAATACAACATTGAGTATGACGATGCAAGCGAAGTCTGGAAATACGGCGACAAGGAGAGCCTGCACACGGCGGCGAACGCAAAGAGCGCTACGCACCTTTTGAAAATGGCCTATGTGATCGGTTTTGTCAAGCAGCAACTCATCGAGAACCGGTCCTCAACATTAAGAGAAATGTATTACATCTCGGAGGGCTGGAAACGCGCAAAGTTTGCCGCGCAGGACGAGAGCAACTTCCTCGTCGAAGATCTCGAGATTATCTCCGATGTGCCGCGCGAAGGCTTCCATCTCCGCCCCGAAGAGAACGGTGCCAGCATCTATGGCCCGATGCGGATCCGGGAGCCGACCCGGCGGGGCTTAAAGACGATTCACTGCCAGGACGACGTAGGTGCGGCTGGGTATTCCATCCCGAATAACGTAGAGAACATCGAGTTAGTCGATCACGATGCGAAATTTGTCATCGCTATGGAAACTGGGGGTATGTATGACCGGCTCATTGAGAATGGGTTTGACGAGGAACACAACGCGATTCTTCTCCACCTCAAGGGTCAGCCGGCCCGGTCTTCGCGCAGACTGCTCAACCGGATCAGCCAGACCTGGAACCTGCCGATCCTCGTCTTTACCGATGGCGACCCATGGTCGTATCGTATCTACGCGTCCGTTGCCTACGGCGCGATCAAGAGTGCGCATATGTCAGAGCTGCTCGCGACACCAAAGGCGCAGTTCCTCGGGTTGCAACCCAGCGATATCCGGGATTATAACCTGCCTTCGGACAAGTTGTCGGATAAGGATGTCGAGGCTTTGAACTCAGAGCTGACTGATCCCCGGTTTGCGACAGATTATTGGAAGAAGCAGATAAATCTGCAGCTCGAACTGGGGCTGAAGTCGGAACAACAGGCGTTTGCGGCCCGGGGGCTGGACTTTGTGACGAAGAAGTATCTGCCGGCCCGGCTGAGTGAGATGGGTGTAATTTGAGGGGTTTATGGGGACGTATGCTCTTGGTCTTTTTACGAATATGTACCCGAGATTTGAGGGAGATTACCGGGGTATCTTTATCCAGAGAATGGTTAAAGATCTTGAATCACAAGGCATCCTCGTAAAAAAAGCGGTAAAAACCTCTGCATCTGTCACGGGATATATCCCGTTTTATTGTAAATCGGTTCTTCTCGCCAAAGATCCTCATCTCGATATTATGCAGGCAGAATATATTCCACATAGTTGCATTGTACCCACGCTATTGCGCCGAAAAACCTGTCCTCTTGTTCTGAAATTCCACGGTGATGATGCACGGATCTTCCCGTTCAAAAATTCTTTTTTCATGTCGTTGACCCAAGCGATGATCAAACGAGCGGATTATGTCCTGACGTCAAGCGAAGAAATTCGTTCAACTCTTATTTCAATCGGGGCGCACCCTGAAAACATTTCTGCCGTTCATACTGGAGTGGATACGAATTTTTTCCGGCCAGCCCCAAAGGCTCCTCTTCGAAAAGATACTGGTCTGCCTCCGGATGTCACGATCTTTCTCTTTATAGGTAGGTTGCATCCTTGGAAAGGGATCAATGAACTGATCAGCGTTGCAGATAGGTGCAGGGAATTCCGGTTTGTATTTATCGGGCCGGGAACCATCCCTCCCCATCCGGAAAACTGCATGTTTCTCGGTTCGAAATCCCCGGAAGATGTCAGGATGTGGTACAATATATCAGACTGTCTTGTTCTTCCCTCGTATACCGAAGGATTCCCCACAGTCATTATGGAGGCATTTGCCAGCGGAATACCCGCCATAACAACCAACGTTGGTGGCTGTCTCGAACTCGTGGAACCGGAAAAGACCGGGCTGCTTGTTCCTGCCCGTGATGTTCAGGCACTCCACACGGCAGTGCAGTGGATGGGCACGCATGTCGAGGAGCGGACACGGATGGGGATTGCAGCAAGGACTATGGCAGAGGAGCGGTTCAATCACATCAGGATGATACAAAGACTCATTGGTATTCACGAGAGTCTCATCCAAAAATGATAATGTTTTACGGATGCCACATGGTGCCCTGACCTGATAGTCTGACACTACAGAAAAAATGTTGAAGTATTCGCATTCATCGGACTCGACCATTCATTCGAATGGTCCTAAGTCTTACCAGAGTCGCTCCGCGTTATTGGCCCCAAGTAAATAAAGGGTTTTAGACGATACATGGTATGATAACCTGCTTGTAAAACCCGGGGTCTCGGATTCATTCCCATTATTTATGAAAATGATTTGCTGCAAAACTCATTGATTTTACTTAAATTCACATCGTCAGTATCCCGGAATAACGTCCTGGCTATTCGGTATCCTTTCATGGCTTGTTTCCAGTAATCTAAATTGCCGTTCATTTTCAGAGAGAGTGCAAATGCAGCAGTAATATACTGTATTATAAATAGCCTGAAAAAAATTCGGTTCATCCGGTGTTGTCCGAAACATTTTCTGATTGCATACCTCCGGTAACCCAGCGCCATAACAAACTTCGCGAGTGGTGGGATTCGATCATCCGGAGAAACCCGATGGATCAATCGTGCATTGTACACCATGATCAGCTGTTTGCCTTCGCGGAACAGCATATGGGAGAAGATCATATCCTCACCAAGCGCATAACGGGTGAGATGCTCATCAAAAGAGTGACTGTCAAGAAAGACTTTCCGGCGGTATGCCATGTTGCTGCCGCTTAACCATTGTGCTTTGATGTGATTTTTCTCTTTTTTTTGGAAGAGGGGCGCAATTGCCTCCCCGGTCCTTGCAACAGAAGGCTCAAAGATCGACACAGGTACCAGAACCGGGTTTATCACCCCGATTATCCAGAGCAGGAATTTTTCATATGCCGGTCGGGAGTAATATGCATTGGTTATAAAACCTGTACACCCGCTAATTTCAGGGTTGGTTAAAAAGATTGTAAGTATGGATTCAAGATACGATTTTTCCAGCGTAACATCGTCATCAAGAAAGAGGATAATTTCTGTTGCAGCGGGAAGGTTCTGGATACCGGTATTTCTTGAAGCAGGTAATCCCGTGTGGGGCATGCTGGAACGGACATAGATCAGTTTTACCGGAACGGAAGCAGAATATTCCCGTACAAGGTTTTCTGTTTCCTGCGTAGCGCTGTCATCCACGATAATTATGGAATCCGGGAGTTGTGACTGCAAAAAAACCGATTGCAGGGTGATCTCCAGATCGTTTCGCCGGTTTTTTGTACAGATGATAATCGAAAGCACGGGAAATGTCATGCGGTTCTAAAATATTGTTTGATCATTACATTCACAATCGTTTTCTCTGGGATATATTCCTTGAGTTAATCAAAATTTGACCATAAGACAAACAATTCCTCATTATCTTTTAGGGTACAACCACGTTTTTTCTTTGTTTCGCAAATTTTATGCCATCCAGGACACCAATCAAATACCATTTTTACAATATCATCGTTTAATTCTAAAGGTTCCGTATTTGTTTTTTTATGATAATGTATATGCATTCTGATTAAACCATGTGGTTTTAAAACCCTCTGTAATTCTTTTGCAGTTTTTAATAAATCATCTACATGATCAATAGCATTAACAGAAATTATCGCATCAAAAAAACAATCTTCAACGGGAATATTTTCAGAATAGCCACATATAAATTTGACACGGTCATAATAATGTAAAGGATATCCTATTTTCAAATAGTCACCCAATAAAGGGTCAAGACAGAATATCTCACAATTTTCAAATATAGAAGCACTGGGAATTGGACCCGAGCCAACATCTAGAACTTTTAAACCATCGAACGTGTGTACATCCAATAATAAGTCTTCGAGATATTTTCTATACTGATGAATTTTTGCCCAAGTTAATATTGCACTATGACTATGTGAATGAACAATTATCTTTTGATCTTCTTCAGGTGAAGGTTCATTATAATGAGAGGGAATTTTATTATCATACCATTTTTCATAAATATTTAACTCGTTTTTCCAGAAACCCAATTCATAACTGTATTTCGAATCTTGAATTAAATGAAGAGAACTTCCCAATTTATGAATCACTGTTAATATTGAACAATAAAGTTCGTTTTGAATCATTTTTTATCAATCACCATTGAAGTATTTGGTTTCTCTGAATTATAGTTTAATCCATTCATTTGGAATTAGATCCTTACTGTCGAGTGACTTAGTATTAAACCACGATTTTGGCGCAATAACAATTTTATTATAATTGTTGTCTAACCACGCCCCCCACCAACTGAAAGAACTATTTGCAATTACATGATGTTTGCAATTGCTCATCAATCGTAAATCTTCATAATCCATTTCCATTCTATTATGATTAATGAAACGAAGAGGCAAAGTGGTTTTAAGATTCTCCCTAGCCCATTGTATATCATCTGAAAATACGAAGATATGGGGGTTTTCAATTTTTGACTCTATAAAATTTAATGCATGCATATAGTATTCAATTCCAAGGACCCCTAGAATTTCCTTAGCTATCGGGTTCGAAACATAATCCCCCCGTCGAATGTGTAGGCTAACAGAATTACACCCTCTGATCTCTTCAATTATCTCCCGATTAATCTTAGATGGGGGATTGACAAATGAAAACTCCTTTTTGATTATATCGGTAATTTCAGCAAAATATTTTTCACTCTGCCAATATCCTTCAAGATAGATATTATTCGGAAGAGCGATAATATCCGGATCGAAATAAAAATTTCTCTCCTTTACATACCGAATGGTGGCGTTCTGGCG
This sequence comes from Methanoregulaceae archaeon, assembly GCA_019695435.1. GTDB lineage: Archaea > Halobacteriota > Methanomicrobia > Methanomicrobiales > Methanospirillaceae > Methanoregula. The sequence goes on from JACTVF010000053.1 coordinate 17,056, forward strand.
TATCACCGTTCTCAACGATCCTACCGGGTGTTTTATGTTCCAAGTTAGCGGTCGCCGAACACGATCGAGATCCATAGACAAGGCAACATTTGCCGTGATACTGAATACCGACAAATCACAATCCCGAAGTTTATCTTGACAGCATTGTGTTGTATCCAGTTTTAACTCAGTGTTATGATGCACAGCAAGACTGCATCCCGCTGCGTACTGGAACATCTGATTGCCAAGGCCTCCGATAAGCTGAACGATGATCATAATTTTTTACAATACATTCCAGTCAGAAGATTGCATCTCACGTTTAGAATCTCTTTCGATCCTTAATAAGAACCCGATACCGGTTGTAGTCTCTATAATATCCTATATTTTGCAATTCTATCATCTCGTCCCCAAATATTCATCCTTTTCAAAATATTACAAAGCAAATCCTGATTTAAAGTGTTGTATGATATATTCCATGATTTAACAAGAGTTAAGATCTCGGTATTAACAGGTTTCATATTTCTCATATAAGATGTGATCACTAAAATGCAACAAATTATGAGTACCCAATTTAAATAATTTCTAAATGGGATGCCTGTGAATTCAGCCAACAAGTATTATGCCTTTCATAGTGCAACTCACAATTTGTGTCGTTTTTGTATTAAACGCTTAATAATCCTTGCGCCCGGCATTAAAATTCGATCCAAGGCTATTAAAAAAGGCATCCAGACAGGAACTGAGTTAATCCCAGATTCATGGATTTCCTTAACTGTTGTTACCTCATGTTTCAACAGGATACTCCATATAAAAAAGATATGAAAAAAATTAGGAATTACCGAATTGTCAATTTTAGTAAACAGGTAAATCCATTCAAATAGTTCTACCTTTTTATTATTCTGACACCCCATGGTTACCTGTCCCGAAGCTCCATAGGTACAGCAAACTGCATTTTTGGGGATAAAGACAAACGCTGGATCCTCTTTAAGGATGCTGATGTAAAAATCAATATCAACAACCCATTTCAGATTTTTATCAAATAATTTATTCACTTTACGCCGGTAAATGGTTGCACTGGGGGCCCCAACAAAATTATTATTGGGAAATAAATTAATGGGATTTTTTCTTAAACGTCTTAATTCGCGTTCTGTTGGGCAATGTGTACGTATAATATTGCGATTTGTATCACACACATTTGTGCAGGAGAAAGCAAAATTCACCTGAGGTGTCTCATCCAATGCCTTCACATATGCCTGCAAACTATCTTCTGTGGTAAACCAGTCATCGTGATGTAAAAATTTGATATATTCTCCGGAAGATTGAGCAATGGCCTCATTCCAATTATCCGGTGAGCCCCTGCGAACAGGATTTTTAAAATATTTTATATCAAGTTTTGTTGAAAATTCATCCACTACAAATAAAATAGAATTATCCTCGGAATCATCTGTAATAACTACCTCAATATCCTTGTACGTCTGAGATGCAATTGAACCTAGTGCCTGTCTCAGATAATCTGGTTGATTATAGGTCGGAATAAGGATTGATACTTTCGGGGAAGTCATTTTTCAAACTCTCTCATTAAAACTTATAATAGAATATAATATTTCTCTTGCTTTTCGTGGACACAACAGGTAATGTCTCTCCACAACGCTGTAAAATCTGTACCTGCATCCAGATGGATCACCTTAAATGGTGAAAATCTCCTTTCCGATAATTCAGCGGCACTGTTCAATGGGGTGCCCCATCTTCGAAACGATGGATAGATTTATTGCGAT
>JACTVF010000054.1 GCA_019695435.1 Methanoregulaceae archaeon
AGGACTGTGCCCGACCCCGGGCCCGCGACCGAGAGTTTGAGTTCCTCGCCGAGGTAGCGCTGGGCAAGCCCGATCATGACCATAAGAAGGTCGGCAACCCCTTCACCCGTGTGGGCGCTCACCGGCACGATTGCAAGGTTGCGCCGGAAATCCGAAACCCGGTCGTACCGGTCGGCGGAGAAACCGAGGTCCGAGAGGTTACCCACGATCTCGTAGGTTTTCGTCTCAACATCGGTCTTGACCCGCTCGTTCTGTTTTGCAAACGTCGAAAGGAACAACTCGTTCCTGTTGATCCTCCAGCCGTGGAGCCGGTCAATTTTTGTCGCCGCGATCACAAACGGCGTCTTGCAGTTACGCAGGATCTGGAGTGCCTCGATCGTCTGGGGCTGAAACCCCTGGTTGATATCTACGACGAGGATTGCCATGTCGGCAAGCGCCCCGCCCCGGGCACGCAGCGTGGTAAATGCATGGTGCCCCGGGGTATCGATAAAGAGCAGCCCGGGGATGTTGATCGGGATTTTCTCCATCGATCCGCTCATCGTGCGGATCGCTTCGATGGGGACGATCGTCGCCCCGATATGCTGGGTGATCGCGCCCGCTTCAGATGTGACGACCGATGAGCCGCGTATCCGGTCGAGAAGCGAGGTCTTGCCGTGATCCACATGCCCCATGACGCACACAATCGGGGTCCTGATCTTCGGGTCTGCCGCCATCTCCCCACCCCTCCCATTCGCACGTGCCCTGAATAGTGGATTAAAAATCATCCATGGCGCGGCATCGTCACAACGCCGCATGCCATCCTTACAAATCTCCTGTCAGAGCCACCTGATAACTTAATGGACGCCCCTCCCTATTAATAATCGCTCCCGGACAGTTGTCAGGGTCCGGCCGGTCCTTTTGTCGCCGGGTTCCCGCGGGGCAGGGAGTTAAATTAATCAGAGTTCACGACCAAGTTAACAGGAACATCTGCCAGGGTAGGGTAGTCTGGTTATCCTAAGGGGCTGTGGATCCCTCGACCCGGGTTCAAATCTCGGCCCTGGCCTAATTACCGCTAGTTAAAGTCTAATTCCACTTTTAGACTAAAATCGGGCTTATTCTCCTTCTGGTCTTTTACAGAGAAAAAGATGATCTCGATCTCCTTGTAGCCTCAAAACAGGGATTATTTTCATGCGCAACATCATTCTGCATCAATAAACCTATACCCCATGAGAAACGCCAATAGAAACGCATGATGGGGCTCGCCGTTGTCTATATGCGGAATGAGCCGGGTGGCACGACCATCGCGAACCGTGCTCCTTTACCCGGCTCGCCATTCTCACGAATGGTGATGCCGGTGAGACCCAAAATTTCCCGGGAAAGGGCCAGACCAAGCCCGGTGTTCTCCCCAAAGCCCCAATCGAAGATTCGTTCCTTGTCCTCAGCAGGGATACCATCACCATCGTCTTCACATACAACGACATGAGTGCCATCGCATTCCTCAGCAGAGAACCGGATGGTGGTAATCTTCCTGCCATACCGTACCGCATTCTCAATCAGATTGTAAAATACCTTGAAAATCAGTGGATCAGCAAACACTTCTATTCCGGCAGGCAGATCGTTTTTCACCAGGATCTTCCCGAGTGGAACTTGCTTAGCTGCAGTGTCCACAAGAGTGCGTATATCCTGCCATCTGGGAGCCGTTTCTCCGATTGTAGTATATATTTTTGCGAACTGGCCTATAGAGGAAATACGGGTACTTGCCTGCTTGATCCACGTGAAATAATTCTCAAGAGCTGGATCCGGGATCTTCTCGCGAAGTAACTCAACAAAACCATTCAAAGCCAGAAGCTGGTTGTTGATGTCATGCCTGGTGATGTTTATAAGGATGGCGAGCTTCCTGTTCGCCTGACGGGATGCTTCTTCCGCCTTTTTGCGTTCGGTGATGTCATGCACTGATCCGATCAAGTGTGTACAGTTACCTGCCTCATCAAAGATGGGTGCGACACTGACATCTCCGATCAGCTGCCCACTGGGGTAATCGGAGGTTTCCTCCCAACGAACGATGGCCTTTTCTTCGATGGCCTGCCGGTATTTTTCCAGAACAATGGAGAGAGACGGTTCGGGAATGATCTCGGTCACCTTCTTGCCGATAACCTGTTCGGGAGGCACTCCGATGGTCCTGCTAAAAGCCGAGTTGACTGAAGTAAAGCGGTACTGCTCATGAGGTTCGACGGTCAGTTGAAAGATGCTGTCTCCGACAGTATTATAGATGGAAGTAAGGCGTTGTTCGTTTTCATGCAGTACCTGCTCCTTCTGTTTACGTTCGGTGATATCCCGGACAATACCCAGTACCCGGTCAGCACCATGCCTGACTAACCGGGCCTCGAACCAGGAGATGCCTGCAGGTACGGCAAGTTTGTATTCGACCTGCTGGAGTGTATCGGTCTCGATCGCTGCTGAGATCACCAGTAGAATGGCCTTTGCGGCATCGGCATCAAAACCGGCGTCAAGAATGTTTTTTCCGATGATCTGATCCGGTGGCATAGCCAGCAGGTTCTTGTCGGCTGCTTGGAAATCGAGACAGGTGCCGTCACGGGAGAGAACAAAAAGGAGGTCTGGCATTGCGGCGAGTATGGCAGAGTTGCGCTGTTCGCTCTCCTGTAATGCTTTTTCAGTCTCCTTTTCCTCCGTAATATCCTGGCCTACCGACAGATATTCGGTAATCGTTCCGGAAGGATCGAAGATCGCGCGGTCACTCCACCGCTGCCATCGTATGCTGCCGTCCGGCATAATGATCCTGTGTTCGATGGTACCGACGGGATGGTCCATTGTTAAGGATTCAAAGAACTGTTTCACGCGCTTCTGATCTTCGACAGGGATCTTTGGGCGGAACCGGTGCCCGAGGATCTTGTCACGTTTCAGGCCGAAACACCGGCAGTAGGCTTCGTTGACAAAGACATGAATGCCGTCTGGTGAGAACCGGGAGATGAATTCGGTCTGGTCCTCAACAACATTCCGGTACCGCTGCTCGCTCTCCCGGAGCGCCCCTTCTGCCCATATGCGTTCTGTGATGTCCACGGCCATCGTCAGGATCGCGGGCTGGTTGTTTGTCGTAATGGGAATGAACGAGATGAGGACGGAGGACTTTGTATCCCCCCCTTTTTTGATGATAGTAAAGAGCTCGCTCTCGACTTTTTCCTGCGTCTGATATAATGCAGTCCGCCGCTTTAAGTCCCCCGGCGTCATGATTCCCAGCTCTTGTGCATCTCTCCCGATGATCTCTTCTTCAGGGTAACCGGTGATGCGCTGAAAGGCCTCGTTCGTGAAAACATATTTACCGGTCCTGGAGTCGCTGATGGCAATGGGATACGGGCTGTTCTCGAAGATTGACCGGAACTGTGCCCCGCTCTCGCGGATCCGCTTCTCGCTCTTCGCCAGCTCATCATATTGTGATCGCAGCTCCTCGGCGGAAGCAGCAAGTTGGTCGTTTGCTGAATGGATCTCCTCTTCTGCCCGTCGCCGCTCGGTGATGTCCCGGATCGACTCGATCGCACCAACAATCTTGCCGTGACGGTCGTAAAGCGGGCTCGCAATTCCCATGAGCGTGGCCGGCTTTCCTTTAAGGTGGGGGAGGGTTGTATCGGCGAGCAGGATGTCCTTTTTGTGGATGATATGTGCATATTTTTTGGCGATGGCCTCCTCAGATTCAAAGATTAAATCGATCAGGATCGGTTGCCGTTGCCCGTAGAAAGGGATTGCGTACTCGTAATCTCTCTTTCCCAGCATCTCCGTTGCCGGAACACCTGTCATCTCTTCAATAGCACGGTTCCACGCGATCACCAGCCCATCGGTATCTATTGCAAATGTCGCATCCGGGAGGAAGTTGATGATATCCGCTTCTCGGCGCTTAAGGTCACGTATGTTCGCCTCTGCCCTTCTCTGCTGGATAGCCTGGCTGGTCTGGTGTGCGAGCTCGATGAACTGTGACTTGGGCTCACCGCCTTTCTGGAGGTAAAAGTCTGCCCCTTCGTTCAGCGCTTGGATGACAACCTCTTCACGTCCTCGCCCGGTGAAAAGGATAAATGGTATGGCATTTCCCGAAGTCCGTATCTTCTTCAAAAATTCGATACCATCCATGTCCGGCATCTGGTAGTCCGCGATAATGGCGTCGTAACTCTTTGAATTCAGGAGAGTAAGGGCAGCGGGAGCTGAGGTTATGGTGTCAACGATGAATTGCCCGCTTCGCTCAAGGAAGAGTTTGCCGATCTCCAGCAAACTGGGTTCATCATCGACATAGAGAATGCGGTACATGAGGACAACGTTCTAATGGCTCGCTATTGTTTGAGAGTCATATTATATCTTGCCATTCTCACAAAGGGAATACAATCCCTTAATGGTCCCATGAAAAACGCCCACAGAAACGTATGGCGGGGCTCGCTATAAGCACCACTCGATTAACAGGGATCCCATCTCATAAAAATGCAAACGCGATCTCGGAATATGCCGTATCGATTAACTCCCGGTAGTAGCCATGATCAAATGATTTCACACCCCACACCGGTTCCACCCGGTACCATCGGGCATCGGCCACGAAGTACTGGATCTTCATACCGGTGCCGAACCTTCCCGCCTTTTCGCCATGCAGGAAAAAAGGGAGGCCGTATCAGGACAGTGTTGCCTGGATGGTCCACGGGCCGCTTGCTGTCACGTTCAGGTAATACCTCCCCGCGTCCAGTTTCCGGGATTTTATACCTGAACTGGTGCCAATCTCATTTGCGAGGAGCGCGAGCCGGTTACCCGCGCTGTCTGTGAGCCAGACGATATAATTATTCTGGCCTGAATAGTCCAGAGTAAACACCCACAGGCCGGTCTCGGTCGCGGTAAAGGGGACCACCATACTCCCGGTCCCGGAGAGGACCGCCGCTGAACTGCCGGTACTGGCCGCTCCCTGGTATAACGAATAGATGATGCCGGGAACTGCCTGTTTGCAGATGGTATTGAAATCAGGGGAATAGATCCAGGCCGTCTTTCCCCCGGTATCACGGGTCACGAGGTACGTGTTGCCTCCCGTTAGCTGCCACGTTCCGTTGTACATGACCGCGGGCTGGTTTGCATAGGTTTCCTGCGTCTTTCCATTTACATCGAATGCAATCCTGAACTGGTACGCGGGACCCGGGCTCCTCCAGACACCGACAATGGGGTCGAGGGACAGCGATGCAGACAGGGAGCGGGACGAGGCGATCGTTGAGGCTGCAGGAGTGGCCGATGTGGCAGGGGCCGGGGCGGCCGAAGTCGTACCGGTACCCGTGCACCCGGCGGCAAAGACCGAGATGATACAGAAAACGATCAGGATAAGAGGCCCGGCCTCCTTCACGTTACGGAGACAGCAGACTGATTGCATTTTCATACCCGGTTCAGCACCCCCTTGGTAGTGCTATACTTTATCGCCCGGCTTTTGAGTACTTTCCGGAGATGTAACCGCCAGGTTATATCTATCATTCCTGACATTTTTACCGTCAACGACAAGAACGGAGCTGCCGGTACGGGCCACGCTTTACGATCGGGCCCCGGCGTTTTGCAGGGACGAGCACCCTTTTGTAGTTTCATCTGGTAACCAGAATTGTGGACTCCCTCACTCACGCGCTTGTTGCCGCCATTCTCGCATACGCGCTCGGCTTCCCGCAGCTCCTGCCGTTTGTCGTTATCGGTGCGGTGATTATCGATACCGATGTCCTCTTCTCGCTTATCTCCGACCGGCATCCCCCGCTCTATCTCTTCACACACGGGGGAATTGCCCACAGCCTCGCGGGTGCGGTCGTGATGTCCGTCCTCGCTTTTGTTGGCATCGCCCTTGCAGTCCTTGCCGGGCTTATCGACCCGGCCATCCTCGTCCGCGCCGGCCCTTCCGGGTTTGCCGCTGTGCTCGCCGGCGCGTTCCTGCACATCGGTCTTGACCTGCCGGCCTGCCCCGGCATCCCGCTGTTCGCACCGGCATCAGACCGGAAATACGGGCTCTGTATCCTCCCCGGCCCCAGTCTGCTCCTCATGGCGACAAGCCTCGTTTTCCTGATCTGGATGGCGCTCGGCGTGGTTGCCCTTGCCGGCGGAATGTTTGCCTATGCAGTAATCCTCGGTGCGTTCCTGTCTGTCCGGGTCGTCGCATACCTTGTGGCACATACGAATATCCGTGGCGCCGGGCGTGCGATCCCCGCCATAAATCCGCTGCGGTGGCTGGTGATCGGCGGAACTGCTGATGTCTGGACCGTGAGGGATTACCGGATCGGGGTTGGGATTTGCGACCCTGTGGACTACCCAAAATTCAGAAACACCGACCCGGATGAGGTCGCACCGTACCTCGCACTGCCGGAAGTACAACGGCTGCGGTACCACTCGTATATCGTGACCGCGGAAAAAGAGGGCGATGCCATCATCTTTTCCGATCCTTTGCGGGTGTCGGGAAGGATATTCTACCCGCCGCACTTCAGGAGTATCGTTATTTCTCCGGTCAGTCGGCACCGGGCTTGAACGAGGTGTCGTCTTCCCCGGCCTTGGAGAACTCATCGGGGTTTTAAGATTTTTGGGGATTTTTCCCGGAGCTCTTTTAAGAAACCGATGCCGTTGTTCCCGGTATCCGGTAATCGGGGATCCTCTTATCGCAGGCCGGAATTACGGACGACTCCGGCGCCTGTTTTGCCGGGGTACTGGCCCCTCCCTGGAAATTTCCGCACTCTTTTTCGAGAAAGAGCCCGGGGATGTCGAGCACGTCTGGTTCGTTGTCAACATACGGGATGGATTATGCGGGATATGCCATCAGGACTATTGTCTGGTGTCCCGGCAATTCGTAATAGCAATCCTTTTAGATTTTAGAGATCCCTATTAAATGGAAAGAGCCGGTATTCGGTAATCCTGATGGTGATTGCATATGGCAAAAATCTTGGTCATTGAAGATTCTTCATTTCAGAGGAAAATCCTCTCAGAAATGCTGACGGAAAGTGGATTCGAAGTTTTCCTGACAGAAAATGGGAGACAGGGAATCGAACGTACCGAACAGTTGAAGCCGGATCTCATCATCACCGATCTTCTTATGCCTGATGGTGACGGGTTCCAGGTTCTCGAAGCACTACGTACGAAGAAGCTGAACATACCGGCTATTATCCTCACATCAGATATCCAGAAGACGACCGCGCGCCGGTGCAGGGATCTGGGTGCATGCGCTGTCCTGAATAAACCGGTGAATAAGGAACAGATAATTTCAGCAGTCCGGGATGCGATCCGGGTTCCGTGATGTGCATGATAGTTGACGATGAATCCCGTGATGCGATCACCGAGATGATCAATATCGGGGTGGGAAAGGCGGCGGGGCTGCTCAACGATATAACCGGTTCGCATATCCAGCTCCGGGTTCCGGAGATCCAGCTGGTCCCGATCGGGGAAATCGCCAATGTTAACAAAACTGTTTTCGGGGCGGACATTCTCTCGACCGTAATCCAGGAGTTCCAGGGGAATTTTTCCGGGGTGACGGCGCTGGTTTTTCCCCCGGATAGTGCGTTATCCCTCGTTAATCTCCTCTCCGGAGACCAGAGTCCCGCGACCAATATGGACGCAGTGCAGGTCGAGACCCTCAAGGAAGTAGGAAATATCATCATCAACGCCGTTATGGGCTCAATCTCAAACGTCCTATCAGAGCACTTCGCGTTCTCCTTGCCGGTTTATTACGAAGGGCGGCTCTTCTCTATCGCAGCAAACTATATTGACGGGGAAGGGAATCCTTGGATCATTATCGCCCGCACCCAGTTCCTGATAGAAGCCATGCAAATCGAAGGGACGATCCTCCTTGTCCTTGAGGTAGGATCCATGGAGCAGCTGATGAAGAGCGTACAGAAAATGAACGGATAGAGGTGGCCGTGGAAAATACACGGGTGGTCCTGTGATCAGCACTGAATGCCTTGCCCTGCTGGATATGCTTCCTTCCGGGATTGTCATCATAAGAAAGGACTTCTCCATTCTGTTCTGGAACCGGTGCATGGAAGAATGGACCGGCATCAAAAAGGGTAATATTCTGGGGAAAAACCTCCTTCTTGAATCTCCCACCCTCAATCAACCTTCAATCACCACCCGTTTACCCCAGGTTTTTGAAGGGAACAGCCCGGTGTATCTTTCGTCAAAATTCCACCCGCACCTCATCACCTCCCTGCTGCCTGACGGGACCTCCCGGATCCAGAGAGGAGCGGTGCTCCCGGTGCGGCTTGGGGGTGATGAGGTTGATGCGATGCTGGTTATCGAGGATGTGACTGACCTCAGCCACCAGGTAACCGGGTTCCAGAAGATGCGGGATATCGCAAGGCGGGAACTTGCGGAGAGGAAGAAGGCAGAAGAGGCTCTCCAGATTGCAAATGCAAAACTCAGCCTCTTCTCGGAAATAACGCTTCAGGACATCAGGAACCAGCTGACTGCTGCACGGGGATACAATTATCTCATCAGTCATTCCCTCAACGATAGTTCCGGGATCCAGTCCGCAGCGGGCAAGATCGACCACCAGCTCTCACTCATTGAAAAATATATCTCTCTGATGCTGGATTTCGAACAACTGGGGAAAGAACCTCCTCAATGGTATTCCCTGCGGCAGGTCATCAAACGGGCAATGGTCCAGACACAGTTTTTCCAGGTAACGTCGGGCCCTGAAATCGAGGATCTTGGTATATACTGCCCCCCGCTCCTTGAACGCATCTTTACGAACTTCCTGGAGAATGCGAAGGAGCATGGGAAGACCGTAACGCAGGTGAAGATCTCTTTTAGCCCCCGGGGGGATGCCGGAATTCTCACGATCGAGGATGACGGGGTTGGTGTACCTACGGAAGACAAGGAGCATATCTTTGGGGAAGGTCTCGGCACCAAGACAAGACTCACCCTCTACCATACCCGGGAGGTCCTTGCGATAACCGGAATCTCTATCAGGGAGACCGGTGTGATGGGGAAAGGTGCACGGTTCGAGATCGTTATCCCCAAGGACGGATACCTGTTTCGGAAGGCGTTACCAGAAGAGAGGCCGAAAGAACCGGAATAACTGCCCTTGGGGAAACCAACCTGCGGGCCCGGCTCTGCCCATCATGAGCAGGCTTATTTGTTGTATCCACCCGGCGTCCGACCAGAAATACGCGTTCTGTCTTCTCTGTCTCCTCTCCGGCCATGGCCTGCCAATCATGGCTGCGAGCCCCGTTTCCCGATCTGAATGGCGCCCGGCGAGATATTTGCCTAGTAGTGATCTTCGGTACATTCCCGCTCGTCCGGTTCATCGCATACCTTGTGGGAAATGTATAGATTCACGGCGCACCGGGCGTGCGGTTTTCGCCATCAGTCCGCTGTGGGTGTCGGGAAGAAGTTTTTACCCTCCACACTTTAGGCAGGTCAGTCTCGCGACACAATCGCGAACGTCTGCCTGATATCCGATATAATGGGGAGGCGTACATGGAGAGGCATTCTGGTTTCCCAATGAAAGCGCCGTGCTTTTATACCGGGGAAGCTGCACCGGTACCCGGGCAGGTGTACATGAACCGGGTGGAATACGTTCACGGATATTCAGACCGTGAAGCAGAACGGCTCAGTGACCAGGCCCGGACGCTGACCTCCCTTCTCCATAACGATACCCGGTACCCGGCCGGGAGCCGGGTGCTAGAAGTTGGCTGCGGGACCGGCGCCCAGACGGTCATCCTTGCAAAGAACAGCCCGGAAGCAGAGATCACGTCCATAGATATCTCCCCGGACTCGGTCAGGCGTGCGAAGGCGCGGGTCCGGGCCGAAGGGATCACCAACGTGACCTTCCAGGCCGGCGACCTCTTCAGCCTCCCGTTCGTACCGGCGAGTTTCGATCACATCTTCATCTGCTTCGTGCTGGAACACCTTGCCGATCCAGGACGGGCACTCAAAATACTCCGCCCTTTTCTCAAACCGGGCGGGACGGTCACCGTCATCGAAGGCGATCACGGTTCGGCGTATTTCCATCCAGACAACGCAGAGACGAAAAAAGCGATCCAGTGCCTGGTACATCTCCAGCGGGAGGCCGGGGGAAATGCCCTCATCGGCCGCGAACTCTACCCGATGCTTGTGCAGGCCGGGTATGCGGACGTGCACGTATCTCCGCGGATGGTGTATGTCGATGCATCGCGGCCAGGCCTTGTCGACGGGTTCACGCGCCAGACATTCACCGCGATGGTTGCCGGGGTCCGGGATATCGTGCTCTCCCGGGGGATGATGACACGGGACGAATGGGAGCAGGGGATTGCGAATTTATACCGAACCTGCGAGCCGGACGGTGTGTTCTGTTACACTTTTTTCAAGGCGACCGGGATCGCATTAACACAAAAAAGATCAACCCTGTCCGTCTCTCCGGAGTAACCTGCTGAAGTGGTAAACTATTCTCTGGCGACCTGCATCGTGGATCCCTGGCCGTGGGCACTTTCACGGTGCACAGTCCTGCAGGATATAACCTCAACGCATACAAATGGAGGATGTGAGGAATATCATGGATGATGCAGAACGTACAAACGAAGTGACAACAATGATCCGGGACATGAACCGGCATTGGACACAGAGCTGGGACGAAGAGGCGTTTGGACGGTACATCCACCCGGATGCAGTGGCAATCTCCCCGACAACGCCCGGGCGGCTCGAAGGCAGGGAGGCTTATGTTGCCGGCTGGCGGGGATTTGTGGAGGCGGCAAAAATCCACGAATGGAATGAGACCGGTTACCGGGTCAGTTTCTTCTGCAGCGATACCTGTGCCGTGCTCACGTACTTCTTCACGATCCGGTTTTCGATGGGCGGACAGGAGATAGCCATGCGGGGACGGGACATGTTCACGCTTGTAAAACAGGGTGGCCGCTGGCTGGTGGTCGCTGACCAGTTCTCACCGGAACCGGTGTGATCGTAGGTGATATGCGTGGGCCGTGCAGACAATTGCCTTATTTACGACCTTCGCACCACATGCCCACCGTTATAAATGAGCTGATGACCCAATAGAATGAGGATGGTGCGATGGATACCATAACACTCGTAGGTTTTATCGCCGGGACACTTACCACAGTCGCCTATGTCCCGCAGGCTATCCGGAGCTGGCAGCTCAAGGAGACCAAGGACATCTCCCTCTCTATGCTTGTATTATATGCGGTCGGAGTCTCCCTCTGGTTCGTTTACGGAGTTTGGACAGGCGCCCTTCCCATCATCGCGGCAAATGGCATCTCGCTTGTTTTGATCCTCGTCCTGCTCGGGATCAAGCTGCGGTACCGCTGATCGTTCCCTTGGTTTTTATTCACGTCTGCACCTGTATAGGAGCATCCGGTAACGTGTATTCCTTTCTGCGCAAACGAGGTTGTCCCCTCTGCTAACGGGGGCTTTTTTAAAATTCCGGAAAAAAAGGGATTTAGTCCTGGAGGAGTACAAGGCAGCCGGCAATCTTGTCGTGGAGCCCCT
>JACTVF010000503.1 GCA_019695435.1 Methanoregulaceae archaeon
GAGCACCGCCGAGAGAAAAGCCTTGAACCGTGACGGGAGTCCCCTCATGGATGCCACCAGAGGCCGGGGTCGCGGGTGGGGGGCTGCGCTGCGCTCGCGCAGGAAGAGCCAGATTGCGACGAACGCAATGAAACCGGGGATCACTGCCAGCCAGAGAATCTCCCGGATACCCATCGATGAAACGAGGACGAGGGCTAACGCCGGCCCGGCGACTGCTCCTAGGGTGTCCCCGGCCCGGTGGAACCCGAAGGCCTTGCCAAGGTTCTTCTCCTCCACCGATTTCGAGAGGATCGCATCCCGGGAGGGGCTGCGGATTCCCTTGCCGATCCACCCGACAAGCCTCCCCGCAAGTACTACGTACCATGAGGTGGCAATAGCGATGATCGCGGGAAAGACTGCGGTCGCGACCGACCCTCCCAGCGCAAACTCCCTCCGCCTGCCCAGCTTGTCGGCAAAATATCCCGAAAAGAGCTTGACGAAGCTGGATGCCCCGTCGCTCAGGCCTTCGATGATACCGAGGGCAAAGACCGGCGCCCCAAGGATGATTAGGAACGAGGGGAGGAGGACGGTCACGGACTCGTACCCGAGATCGCCAAAGAAACTTGCAATCCCGGCACCAACAACTATCCTGTTCAGCCACCCGGGCCACTTCATAACGGTATATCAGGCGGGGATACCTGATAAAGGCTGAGGATTTTATTGGAAATGAGCCTGTTCCAAGAATGCGGAACATCTGATCAATGCACAATTACAAACATTACGAGAGCAATGCCAATCCCACCCCCGTCTTCCTTTCCACCTCCAACCCCGTCGGAAAAATCCGTGCAACAAACCAAAAATGTATATGCCGTCTCGGAAATTACCACTTATCGAATGTCGATGGAGTGAGCGTGCTATGAGAGATGAAGAACCAAAACCCGTGCTGGTCAGGGAACGGCTCGATGTCTGCGAGCTGGACCGGGGCCGGCCCGGATATTTCCCCGGGCGGTCTCCTCACCCTTAATCCAGATGTAAGCGACGTGATCGACCGGTTTTCGGTACCGGTCGATCATAACCTCCGCCTTCTTGTCATCGGAAGCGTTCGACAGGCGGGCGGCGGGTGTCTCTGTCCCGAGTATACCCTGCTTACGGCAATACTCCGACACATGCGGCTTCTTCCGGACGAGGTCATCGTCCTCGATACACCGGCCGGTCTCGAACATTTTGGGAGGGCCGTTGCCGAAGGATTTACCTGTGCGGTGGTGGTGGCGGATCCTTCGTATAACGCGGTATCCGTTGCCCGGAAATCAGCGGCGCTCGCCCGGCAGCTAGGGATCCCAGACATAATCCTGGCCATCAACCGCGCAGAGAAGGAGACCGATGTATAGAATGTCTGCGGGAAAACAGGAGGCCTCCCGGAATTTTCCGAGACCATCGAACTGCCCTTCGATCCCGGGGTCAGCCGAAATGAACCTGCGGTCATCCCGCTCCTTGCCGAAGAATCGACATTTATGAAAAACGTCAGGACACTCGCGGCGACCATTGCCGGCCGGTGTGAACGCCCGCACCCGAGAGAGGGCAGGAGAAAACCTGCTTGTTTATCGTGGGCAAGTACAAACGTTTCCCACACAAACGTGAATATTCACATGATGCCACGTCCCGTTCCCTCTGGTTCCCTCCCCCATTGTGCGGTATTTTCTGTCACCACTCTTACCCCGCAGTTCCCCCAGCCGGCGATCGTCCCCGCAACCGGAGTACTCTGGGTACTGGTCTCTGATCAGAGTATAGCGATATCCGACGGCGAGAAACCGCAGATCTATGCACCGGTCTGCCCCTCGCAGGCCGGCCCCGTCGAGTACCTCGGACACTTTGGCGCTACACCCTGTTATGCCGCAGGACTGCAAGCGGATGCTCCACTCCCGGAAGGATGGGCTGGTGTCGGCGTACGGGAACTCTATGGCAGGATACCGGACGAGGATATTGCCGTGGCGTCCTTTGCTGTCCGGATAATCGGATCAGCAAAAATGAGCCGGTTCTGCGGCCGGTGCGGGCATGAGACCGTACCGGTCCTCACCGAGCGGGCAAAGAGATGCCCGGCCTGCGGGCTTGTCACCCATCCACGCATCTCACCGGCGATCATCGTGCTCATCACCCGGGGCGATGAGATCCTTCTTGCCCGGTCGCCCCGGTTCCCGGTCGGGATGCACAGCGTGATCGCTGGCTTCGTAGAGCCGGGCGAGACGCTGGAGCATGCCGTCCACCGCGAGGTACAGGAAGAGGTGGGCATTACGATAAAAAACCTCAGGTATTTCGCAAGCGAGCCCTGGCCGTTTCCCGACTCCCTCATGATCGCGTTCGTGGCCGATTACGCTGCCGGTGAGATCGCCATCGACAACAACGAGATCGTTGGGGCAGGCTGGTTCGGCCGGGACAACCTCCCGCAGCTTCCAAAAAAGCTGAGCATCTCGCGGGCGCTAATCGACCGGTGGGTGGAGCGTAAAGGTCCCTTTTCTGAAACATAAAAAGAACACGGCTCCCGTAGATATTCCCTTATTATCTCTCTTTACGCTCCCTGGAGTGTTTGTCCGTGCTGCCTTTCGCCCGACCCCTTGAGATATCCCCCCACAAAGCGATATCTCCCGGGAAGATAATACAGCATCATCGCTCAGCGCAGGGGTGGTTCGGGAGGACAGGTACTGCCCTCTCCGTCTCCATGTGCGTTGTCTTTTTGGTAAAAACGATGTTTTCACGTGAATCAAAGATTCTTTTTTGACTTCCCGGACGCTCCTACACGCGGCAATTGGCGATTGACAGAACCGCAGGCGATATAAACATAGATATAATATAAAGCCTTTTAATTCTGTTAGAGAGCAATGGTGATGAATTCTGAACCATCAGGTACAGATGCAGACATCCCTGACGGGGAGAGTGCCATCGATGTTTTCATTCTCTGCAAAGATACCCGGGATTCCCAGCATCTCAAAGGAGAGCTGACACCACAGGGATACCGGGTTACCCTTTTTTCCAACAGCACAGAACTGTTCGAAAGTCTTCGTGAAGGAAAACCCAATCTCCTCATCTGCGATACTTCCGGCCCGGAACAAGAGGGCTACGATGTCTGCCGGGAGATAAAAACGGATGACGATCTCTGGAGGATCCCGGTGCTCCTTGTCACCGGTATCGCAAACCTCGGCGACCTGCTGAGCGTCCTTGACAGCAACGCGGACAACTTTATCGCGCGTCCGTATGATCTCCAGTACCTCCTCTCGCTGATCGAGACGATGCTGGCATCCACGGTCGAAAAACCAGATCCTGAAAAAGTCAGGACCCAGTTCAAGATACGGCACGAAGAACGCGACTACGTGATCACGGCGGATCGCAGGAAACTTCTGGAATTCCTGCTGTCTTCGTTCGAGATCGCGGTCGACCGGGCCGGGGAACTGGCACAGACGCAGAGTGCACTTGACAACCTGAAATCCACGCTCGAACGCCGTATCGCAGACCGTACCAGCGAGCTTGTCACGGAAACAGCCCGGCTCCAGATGCTCATAAACGGGAAGACCCGCGATCTTGAGAGTGCCGGAAACGTACTGAGCGGTCTGAAAAAAGAAGGGGATGCCCTGCGCTCGCAGCTTGAAGAGCGCGAGATGGTCATTGCCGGGACGAAAGACGATCTTACCCGGCTCACGCAGGAACTGGAAGCAACCCGTGCCCGGCTCGCGGAAGCGGATGATACGATCCGTACGCTCGGGACCGAGAAGGATGAACTCGAACAAGCCCTCCGCGGCGATGCGGAGACCCTGAACCGGGATCTCGGGCAGAGCCGTAGGGATCTGGAAGAGGCAAAAAAAGAACTTACGGAGATCTCCGGACACCGGGCCACGCTGGAAACGCAGCTGGCAGAACTCGCGCATAAACATGAGGATGCACAAA
>JACTVF010000055.1 GCA_019695435.1 Methanoregulaceae archaeon
GAATTACCGTAGAGGCCAAAGGCCCGTATATCAACTTCGTCTTCGGGAGCGCCTACGTGAGCGCAGCCGTGAAAGCAGCCACGCAGCCCGGCTATGGGTCATTCCCGAAAATGGATAGCCGGGTCGTGCTCGAACATACGAGCGCGAACCCGAACGGCCCCCTCCATGTGGGGCACATCCGGAACTCGATCATCGGCGACACGCTCGCCCGGGCGTTCAGGAAAGCCGGTTACCGGCTCGAAGTCCAGTACTACGTAAACGACATGGGCCGGCAGATCGCCATTGTCGTCTGGGGATTTGACCATCTCGAACACGCCCGGCATGATGGCGAAAAAGAGGACGCCTATATTGCCCGGGTCTATATCGAGGCGAACCGGGAAATCGAAAAGGACCCCGGCATCACCCAGCAGGTCGACAAACTCATGCAGCTCGTGGAAGGCGGGGACCCGGAGACGGTAAAAAAGTTCCGCACGGTGGTCTCCCATTGCCTTGACGGTTTCGCGGTCACGATGAAGAACCTCAACGTGAAGCACGACCGGTTTGTCTGGGAGAGCGATTTTGTAAGAAACGGCGACACGAAAAGGGTCATCGGGAAGATCGAGAAACTCCCGCAGGCCCGTCACGAGGATACCCTGCTTGCACTTGACCTCGCGGAGTTCGGGTTTGCAAACAAGTATGTGATCCGGCGGAGCGACGGCACCTCGGTCTACGCAGCCCGTGATCTCGCCTTACACACGTGGAAGAGCGCGAACTTCGACCGGGCCATCGATGTGCTGGGCGCCGACCACAAGCTGATCGGGGCGCAGCTCCAGTGCACCCTAAAACTTCTGGGGGAGAAAGCCCCGGAGATCGTGCACTTCGAGTTTGTCTCACTGCCCGAGGGCTCGATGAGCACCCGGGCGGGAAAGTTTGTCTCGGCCGACGACCTGATTGCAGAGGTCACGAAGCGGGCATTCGACGAAGTGACGACCCGCAGGCCCGAACTCGACGAGGAGACCCGTAAGGATATCGCAAAGTCCGTCGCCCTTGCCGGTATCCGGTACGATATCGTGAAGATCTCACCTGAGAAGAGCACGGTCTTTGACTGGAAGGAGGCCCTTGACTTCGAGCGCCAGAGCGGCCCGTACATCCAGTACGCCCACGCCCGTGCGTGCAGTATTCTGGAGAAAGCCGGTACGTTTGCCGAATGCTACGATCTCGAAACAGAACAGGAGATCGCGCTCGCAAAGAAGATCGCAAAGTTTCCCGATGTCATCCAGAAAGTGGTCGCTGAGCTCCGCCCGCACCTGCTCGCCACCTACGCTCACGAGCTCGCCGACACCTTCAACTCGTTCTACCATTACGAGCCGGTCTTAAAAAGTGAGGGAAAGGTCCGCGACCGCCGGCTCACCCTGGTAAAAGCCGTGCAGAACACCTTACAAGAGTCGCTTGAGACGCTCGGGATCGATGCCATCCGCACCATGTGACGCCCTGCGAAAACAGGGATACCTTTTCTTTTCGCCAGCATCCACTGCCGCGCTCAAGCCCTGCCTCTGGTGCAAACGGGCCCTTGCCGGTGGTGACATGTGCTACAAGCACCAGTTCTATGGGATCGACAGCCACCGCTGCGTCCAGATGACCCCGACCCTGCGCTGCAACCAGCGCTGCCTCTTCTGCTGGCGCTCGTTCGAACACGAAATGGTAGAGGAGGAGGAGTGCCCGCCCGAAACGATACTCGCCGGTGTAAAGAAATTACAGAAGAAAGCGCTCGCCGGCTACAATGCGGTGCTGGACAATACCGTGACCGAAGAGCGCTGGAAAGAGGCGCTCGTACCAAAGCACGTGGCAATCTCCCTCTCGGGCGAGCCCACGCTGTACAGCCGGCTCCCGGAACTCGTCAGCCTCTTCAACGCGGACGGTTACACCACGTTTGTGGTCAGCAACGGTACGAACCCGGAGGTGATCGCCCGCTGCCGGCCCTACCAGCAGTACGTCTCGCTCGATGCGCCGGACCTCGCGACCTACGAAAAGACCTGCCGGCCCATGGAGGACGCGGACGGGTACTGGGATCGGATCAAAGAGAGCCTCGCGCAGCTCTCGACGAAGAGGTCGGCCGTGCGGATCACGCTTGTCACCGGCCATAACGACACGGACCCGGAAGGGTACGCGGCGCTCCTGCAGGACGCGGGGGCGACCTTTGTCGAGGTCAAGGGATACATGTATCTGGGATACAGTAGAAACCGTTTGCAACGGAACAACATGCCGGAGCATGAGCGGGTGCGGGCGTTTGCACAAAAAATTGCCGCATCGTGCGATTATACAATCCGGGATGAAAACCCCTTAAGCAGGGTCATCTGCATGGAGCGTGAGTAAAATTGAAATTCAATCCATTAGACTGGAAAGAAAAATCCCATGCGAACTTCGAAGGGGCGTGGCACGAAGGCCCGTCTGTTGTCACCCAGCCAGGTGAGGACAGGAAGTACCCCCGCCTCCGGTATAAGCGGGCGCAGGCGCACCCGATCTTCGAGACCATCAACCGGCTGCGCGAGATCTACCTCGCGATGGGATTCGACGAGTCCGAGAACCCGGTGATCGTCGAGGAAAGCGATATCTACCGGCAGTTCGGCCCCGAGGCGATGGCCGTCCTGGACCGGGTCTTCTACCTCGGGGGGCTCCCGCGCCCGAACGTCGGAATCGCGAGAAAGCAGCTGGACGAGATCAACGAGATCCTCCAGAGCCACAAAAGCCCGCTCGTCCACGGCCACCCGGCACCGGAAGAAGAGGGCGGCCACAACGAGCCGTTCCAGCCGATGACGAGGGAGACCGAGGAACGGCTCCGCGAGACCCTCCATGCGTACAAAAAATCGGAGATCGACGGGGACGAACTCACCTTCGAACTGGCAAAAGTCCTCGGGGTCGATGACGGGATTGTCGTGCACATCCTCGATGCCGTCTTCCCGGAGTTCAAATCACTCGTACCCGAATCCTCGAAGAGCACCCTCCGGAGCCACATGACGAGCGGATGGTTCATGACGCTCGGCTCGATCTGGGAGAAGACACCGCTTCCCATCCGTCTCTTCTCGGTCGACCGCTGCTTCCGGCGCGAGCAGGCGGAAGGCCCGACCCGGCTCATGACCTATCATTCCGCGTCCTGCGTGGTCGCCGGCGAAGATGTCACCATCGAGGACGGCAAGGCCGTGAGCGAGGCGCTCCTCTCCGCGTTCGGGTACGAGGACTTCCGGTTCCAGCCTGACGAAAAGCGCTCCAAGTACTACATGCCTGACTCGCAGACCGAGGTCTACGCGAAGCACCCGGTGCACGGCTGGGTGGAAGTGGCGACCTTTGGCATGTACTCCCCCTCGGCTCTCGGCGAGTACGGCATCGGTGTCCCCGTCATGAATCTTGGCCTCGGTGTCGAGCGGCTCGCGATGATCGCGTACAATGCCAACGATGTGCGGCAGCTCTCGTACCCCCAGTTCTTCCCCCGGCCGCTCACCGACCGCGAGACCGCACGGGCCGTGCACCTCAAAGAGGAGCCGGTCACCGTGGAAGGAAAAGCGCTCGCGCTCGCAATTGCGCAGGTTGCGGCGGCGAATGCTACGGCACAGGGACCCTGCTCCTTTGAGGTATGGGACGGCACCCTGTTCGGTACGCATGTGAAGGTGACCGTCGAGGAGACAGAGGCGAACGCCAAGCTCTGCGGGCCGGCGTGCTCAAACGAGATCTTCGTCCACGAAGGAAACATTTTTGGTGTGCCTGATGCCGAGAAGTGGAAGGCAGTGAGAACCGAAGGTGTCCCGACCGGGATCTCTTATCTCGATGCCTCCTCCGCACTTGCGGCAGCTGAGATCGAACAGGCAGCCCGGTGCGGCAAAGGAACGCTCGTGCAGGTCAAGATGGCAAAGCACCCCAGCGACATCAACCTGAAAATTGAAGAGTACGCGATGCGGGCCATCACGGACAACAAGAAGAAGATCGATGTCAGGGGACCAGTCTTCCTTGCGGTAAAGTCAGTGCTTACGGAATAATCCTTTTTTCTGATCTGAATAACGGACCTTGAACCCATTGAGTTCATTTGAAACCAACAAAAATGGGAAAAATTGTGCGAGGGCTTCCCGCCTCAGGGCCCCTTTGGGGCACGGCGGTGCAAGGTAATTTTTCATGTCTTTTTTAGTAACTGAACCGCCGCGGGGGCGTCCCCCGGGGGCGGCAGCATCATCGTATATGGCAATGGAGGGAGCCATCTCCTCATTATATCTGAACAATTTTTAGAAACATACAAAGTTTCCCGGTAGATTTCCAGAAATTTTAACGGAAACACCGACGTGTGAAAAGATGCGGAAAATATTAACTGCGATCCTGCAGGAAGATCCGCCGGTGGATAATCCGCCACGAGAGGATAAGCTGGACAAGATCGGTCGCGGTGACCGTGGTGCGGTTCTCGAAGATCGCGATCGGGTGGACACCGGTCTGCTGCTCGATGCTTCTTTCCAGTTTCCGGACGGTTTCGTAGTTCATCTCACCGTCAAAGGTGAGCGCACGCATCCGGGCACAGGCCACGTTTTCTGTCGAGAACTCGATCATAAAGTCGTGGTCGTGGAATGAGAGGAGCGAGTACAGATCTATATTGAGATCGACGTCTTCAATCATCCTGTCCATCCGGTGCTGGAGGAGGGAGATCCGGTAGATATTTTCCGTCTCCCCTTTCTCTTTCCCGTACCGGGAATGGCTGATGCGGATGACCGCATCCGCGAGGCAGCGCTGGGGTGCAATATAGGTCTCGTAGTCCTTCTCCCGCCGGGCGATCTCTTCGGTGACCTCAGCAGAGGAATACCCGCGCCCTTCGGTGTCCCGATACCGTTTCCACGCATGCTTGACTCCGGGGGTTGGGTCGACAAAGACGGAAAAATCAAGGAGTTCGCGGAGCCGGGGGGTAAAGAGCGTGTGGAGCCCTTCGAGAATGATGATCTTTTTCGATGCAAACGGTACCGGAGGATCGAAGGTCCCGGTCGTGTGGTTGTAGACCGGCTTTGTGATCGCTCTGCCTCCCTTGAGTCGAGCAACATCCGTTTCAAGCTGCGCGAGATTGTTTGCATCCGGGTGGAGCGGGGTGATGTCGAGACGCTTTCGCTCTTCCCGGTCGTACCGGTGGTAATCATCAAGGGTGATGGTCGCGACCAGATCAGGGCCGAAGATCTGGCGGATGGCATTCGTGAACGTCGTCTTTCCCGACCCGCTGTCCCCGGCGACACCGATCACAAAGACCAGTGGCGACCGGGCGATGATCTCCTTGAAGTGGGGAATACGCGGCATGATTAACGGTACCTACAACGCCATCCGTCTTAAGTACGCGGGTGGAACAGGTCGCGATTGGTGTCACCCCGACTTATGTTAGAAATATATAACAATAAAAATCTATAAATGTTAGAAATAAATAACACACTGAATAAGATGAGACTGAAATCGGGAAATTCCTACCAGAGTAGTACCGATACCTTGTTTGTTCTGACCGGCAGTGCACGGATTATCACCAACAGAAACGGTGCTGTCCAGCAGCTGACAGTACCAGATAGTGGAGCCTGAACACGCATGCAGACAAAGATCAGGGAATACCGGGCCCGGTACTCCTTAACGCAGGAAGACCTTGCACAAAAAGCCGGGGTGCGGCGCGAGACGATCGTCTTTCTCGAACAGGGAAAGTACAACCCGTCGCTCCGGCTCGCCTACGATATCGCAAAAGCCCTGCACGCACCAATTGACGACCTGTTCATCTTTGAAGATGACGAACCGGAGCCGGAGCGCCGGGTCGTGCTCGTGGATTAAAAAGTTACAGGGCGACCGGTTCCGGCTTGGCCGGGCACTTTCTGGTCTCATGCATTCCCGGATCCGTGCACAGATCGCAGAGAATTTTTACCGTCGCCTCCTTGTCGAGCGGGACGTTGTCGTTGCCGCACTTCGGGGAGTAAATGCAGGACGGACAGCCTTTCTGGCACGGACAGTCACGCACCAGTTCGTGAGTACTCGAAAAGAGTGCAGGAAGGAGAGTAAATGCCTTCTCTGCAAGACCGATGCCCCCTTCGTACCCATCGTAAACGAAGATCGTCGGCTCGCCATTTTCACCGTATGAGGGGATTGACAGCCCGCCGATATCCCAGCGGTCGCACATGACGTGGAGGGGCATGAGTGCAATAAGTGCATGTTCCGCGCCGTGCAGCCCTCCAGCAAGATCGAGACCGGCTGTGGAAACGGCAGTGGCGGAGGAATCGGGCAGGACCAACCAGAATGCCTTTGTCCGGAACGTGAGCGACGGGAGCGAGAGCGGTTCGACACCGAGGATCGTATCCCCGCGCTTGATTTTGTAAGCGGTGTACTGCTCGGTCACCTCCACGTCGCCAAACGCACATTTCTTGCCGTTTATGGTACGGGTTTCAAGTGTTTCGATGACACGGAGATCGACCTCTTTTAACGGCTGCGTATAATAATCCACATCGGTCTCGCTCACCCGGACCGTGTGAGTCTCAAGGTCCATCTCGTTTACGACGTAGGTTTCGCCCTGGTGGAGCATGATCGCACCTTCATGCGCCTCGCGGTAAGCCTGTGCCCGGTCCATTGTTTCAAGCAGCCTGCCGTGGCACATGATCCGGAAACTCCCGGCCGCCATGCCGTCGAGCCTCACCGCGTCGGCAGCCCGGCCCCGGCCGGCATACACCCATCCCCGCGGCGTCTTTTTGATCAGGCTGCTTGCTGCCAACTCCACAAGGAGGGGCGTAAACGATTCCCCGAAAAACCCGGCATCTGCCTCTTCGCGTAACGGCAGTTCCGCCGCGGCACAGAGCAGGTGCCCCGAGACGATATAGGGGTTCTCCGTATCGATGATCGCATGCTCGTGCGAGCGGGAGAAGAATGCGTCCGGGTGGTGCATGAAGTACTGGTCGAGAGGGTTTGCCTGTGCCACGAGCACCGCAAGCGACTCCCCGCCTTTACGCCCGGCACGCCCCGCCTGCTGCCGGGTCGACATCATGGTCCCCGGATAACCATCGATGATCACCGCATCGAGCGAGCCGAGGTCGATGCCGAGTTCGAGCGCGTTTGTTGAGACCACCCCCCGGATCTCCCCGCTTTTGAGCTGCCGTTCGATCGTGCGCCGTTCCTCGGGCAGGTAGCCGGCCCGGTACGCGGAGATACCCTGAGCCAGCCGTGCGGACGTGCGCCGGGCATCCTCCCGGGTCCAGATGGTGACGAGCTCCGCCATTTTCCGTGAACTGGTAAAGCAGAGGGTCTGGAGATCCCCTTTCACGCAGGAAAGCAGGAGGTCTTTTGTCTCCTGATGAGGGGAGCGTTCCCCGATCCCGTCAAAGAAGGGGTTGTAGAGGACAAAGTGCCGGATCCCGTGCGGGGAGCCGTCGGTGTCGACCAGCATAAAGGGCCGGCCCACAAGCCGCCCGGCAAACTCCTCCGGGTTTGCAAGGGTTGCGGTCGAGAGGACAAACTGCGGGTCGGAGCCGTACGAGCGTGCGACCCGCAGGAGACGCCGGATCAGGAGCGCGATCTGGGAGCCAAAGACCCCCCGGTACCGGTGGGCCTCGTCGATCACGACATACTTCAGGTGCGAAAAAAACGGGCTCCATTTCGCGTGCCACGAGAGGACCTGGTGAATCTCGTGGGGGTTGGAGATAACGATCCGGGCATGCTCCCGGATAGCTGCCCGTTTCGACTGCGGCGTGTCGCCATCGTAGATCGCCGGTTTTGCCGGGATACCGGTGAACGTTTCCATCGTCCTGATGGTGGCGTACTGGTCGTTGGAGAGGGCTTTTGTGGGGTACATGTAGAGCGCCCGGGCGTCGGGGTCGGCGACGAGGCCGGCAAACACGGGGATGTTGAACGCGAGGGTCTTGCCGCTTGCCGTAGGCGTAGTGATAATCACGTTTTTCCCGGAGCGGAGAGCATTGATCGCCTCGCACTGGTGGGAGTACAGCCGGATACCGTTCTGGGTGAGATATGCACCAAGTACCTCGGGTAGCGGCTCGTCCAGCCTGCCATACCGGGCCAGCTCCGGATCCAAGACCTGGTGGCAAGTGACCCGGCGGCGGTAAACCGGGTTTGTCCCGAAGAACCGGACCACGTCACCGACAGCCACAGGTCTCCCCCAGCAGGTAAAAGAAGAGAAGCGCAAGCGAGACCACGTCCTGCCGGTTGTGGTCGACGATCGGGACGAGGGGTCCGCAGTTCTGTGTTCTCAGGTAGGTCTCGTAGAACTCGGGCACCATCTGGCCGGGGACGTCGTCAGCACGGGCAACCCCGAGGACCGCGGATTCAAGCGCGGAGAGCCGGCAGGAGGTAAACTGTCCTTTCCACCGGCGCCGGGAGAAGTGCAGCACGTCAAAATGCGGGATGCGGGAGAGAGCACCAATACCGTAGTAGGCGAGCCGGTCCTTCACATAGGGAAGATCGAACGCCTTCCCGTTGAAAGTCACGAGAGCCGGCCGGCGGCCTGAAAACTGCTCCACGGTCGCGGTGAGTGCGGCGGCCTCTTCGCAGATATCGCGCAACAGGTACTGGCGTACCATGAGATGTCCCTGCTCGATAGTGCCGACGCCAAAGAGAATGATCGGCCGGGAAAAGAGCCCGAGCGTTTCGATATCGAGAAACACGTAATCATTCGATTCAAACGAACCAGCTGCCCCAAGCGCAAACGGGTGGGACTTTGCATGCCGGGTGCCGATAAGATCCATAACATCGGCCGGGTCCGCACGGGTCAGTCGTTCGAGCACCTGCCGGGCCGCGAACCGTAACTTCGGGTGCTCTGCAAGGTCGGTAATCGTCCGGTAGCCCCGCGCTTTGAGACGCCGCTCCGACACCTCCCCTACCCCATGCACGAGCGTAAGATCAGAAATCATTTCCTGGAAGAGCCGTTCCGTGTCGACCGCAGTTGCGGGCAGGTCGTGACAGCTCTCAAGTGCAATGCAGCTGCCACTGTCATTCGTGATTTCCCTGCCGGAAAAAAGGGTGTCGAATGCGACGCCATCATACCGGGCGAGCAGCTGATCAAGCAGGGCACGGGCCTTGTCGTATTCGGATGAGAAAACGCAGCTGCCGGCAAGACCTGCACCAAAAACATTCCCGTCGCGGACGACATCATATTCTCTCAGGGCATCCATCCGTTGCTGCCAGAGCGCCCCGATCCTGCTTTCTGCCTGCATGGCGGCCATCTGTACCAGAACGTCCGGGGACCGGACAGTTAAAGACCGGCCATGGGGGGTGAAAGTGAAGCGAACCCTCATTATCAAGCCACACCCACCATTTTTTAATGATCACGATCCTCCAGCACGGGGAGCATGAACCTGCGGGTACAATAGAGGAATGCTTGGTGGATCGCAACGAACCCTTCCGGATCCTCCGGCTCTACGAAGGCGATGCGCTCCCGGCCGATCCACCCGACAGACTCATTGTTTTTGGCGGGCAGATGAGTGCGAACGATGAGAGAATGTACCCGTTTCTTGCTCCCGAAAAAGCGCTGGTGAGAAAAGCCATCGCCCGAGACGTGACGATGCTCGGGATCTGCCTTGGCGCCCAGATGATCGCGGCCGCGTGCGTGAAAAAAGTCTGCGCGGGCAAGAAGGAACTGGGCTGGCGGACGATACAGGGCTATAACGCTTCCGGGCACGGTTTCTTCCCGGACAACTTTGAGGTTTTCCATTGGCATAAGGAGACCTTCGATCTCCCGGACGGCGCACGCCTCCTTGCAGAGGGAACGGCTGTGAAAAACCAGGCGTTCCTGTTCGGCCACACGCTCGGCGTCCAGTTCCACCCGGAAGTGACGGAAGCGGTGATCGCGTTCTGGGTAAAGGATCTTGGCAACCACGAACGGCTCGCGATAATGAAAGATATCGCAACAAAAACAGATAGCAACCGGATACTGTGTGATTCGATCATGAAAGCGTTCCTTGCCGGCTAAAAGATGTGACGGGGTGCTGGGATGGACAGGCAGGAAATAACCGGGTTTCTTATTGACCTTGACGGCGTGCTCTACACGGGTGACACACCCCTTCCCGGGGCCCGGGAGGCAATGGTATTCCTCAAGGAGCAGGGCTATCCGTATCGGTGCGTCTCCAACTCGACTCGGAAGTGCCGCGCGACCATTGCGGCAAGACTTAGAAAACTGGGGTTCGACATTCCTGAACGCGCAATCTTTACCCCGCCGCTCGCGGCAGTCCGGTACATGCAGGAGACCGGGAAACACCGGGCGTACCTTCTTACGATCGGGGATGTAGACCGGGACTTTGCAGGTGCCTGCACCGATGATGGATCGACTGCCGTTGATTACGTAATCATCGGGGATGCGGGGGATAAGGTAAACTATGCTTCCATGAACCATGCCTTCCGCTGCCTGATGGAGGGGGCAGATCTCATCGCACTTGAAAAAGACCGGTACTGGATGGCCCCGGAAGGGCTCTCGCTCTCGGCCGGACCGTTTGTTGCAGCACTGGAATCTGCGACCGGAAAGACCGCAACTGTTGTAGGGAAACCCGCAAAGGCATTCTTCGATCTCGCGCTGCACGATATGGGGCTTGCTGCTGAAAGGGTCGTGATGATCGGTGACGACATCATCACCGATATCGGCGGGGCACAGGCGGCCGGGATGCGGGGTGTCCTCGTCAGGACCGGCAAGTTCCGCAGGGATGCGCTCGAAACCAGCGAGATACGACCTGCCGCTGTTATAAACTCTATCGGAGATATTGGAACTATCCTGTAATGGAACACGTTCATGCAACGAACTGAAAAATCTCTCGCTGTCATAGTCATCGTGCTGCTCGCCATCGCCCTTGCAACCAGTTACCTGTACACCCGGCAATCGGTTGTCGTCCCTCACATAGTGGTGGGCACGGAACAATCCTCGCCGATTACGGCCACCCATACGTTCGCCTTTGAGGAGAGTCAGATCACCATCTCGGTGCCGGTCGATGCCGCTGTATACCATGGGGCAAAATCGACCAATAAGTCGATCTCCATCTACGGCAATGTCTCAGAGAACATATGGGAAACGGACAGTTACCTGGAAATGGTCAACGATCCTGCGCAGGACCAGATGTATGCAGACCTTATCGCCCAGTTCCGTAAGATCCGGGACGACCAGGGGCTTTCAAGCGACGAGTATCTCGAGCTGATGGCTGCCTATACCCAGTCCATCACGTACGAGACCACCCCCGACAACCCGACGAAGTACCCGGTAGAGACTGTGGTGGAAAATGCCGGGGACTGTGACGACAAAAGCGTGCTCCTTGCCGGGCTCCTCTCTCACGAGGGTTACAAGGTTGCACTCCTTTCATTCTCTCCCGAGTCACACATGGCTCTCGGCGTCGGGTCCACAGATTCACTGTACAAAGACACCGGCTATGCCTACCTTGAGACGACCAACCTTTCCTATGTG
>JACTVF010000504.1 GCA_019695435.1 Methanoregulaceae archaeon
CCGGGAAAAGGTTCCAGACAAAGTACCCGAAGATAATGACAATCGCGATGGTGATGAGCCGGGAAGACCAGGTGAATTCCTGCATGACGCGGTATAAATCCACGAACTGGTGCCGGTAGCTAAAGACGACCAGCACCAGCATGCCGGTAACGGCAGCGAGAGCGATAAGAAACGGGACGCTTCGCGGGGTGTGGTAGAGGAGCATGTACCGTGCGATGATCCCCGCGGAAAGGGCAAGGACACAGGCAAGCACCAGTCCGTAATAGCTGCGCATCCTCCGCCCGGACAGGTGCTCGAGGTATATCAGCCAGAAGATGAGCAACAACCCTGCGAGCGCCGAATCTATGCCCGAGAGGCCGGCATAATAGGTAGTTGTCGCGTTAAAAAAGGCAAAGACTGCACCGAAGATAAGAAAGATAACGACAATCACCTTGCTCAGCACGAGGTACAGCCGTTTCCGGTTTACGATCGTAGCAAGAACGAGACCGTAGATGGCGATCAGCAGGTATGCAGTCACGTTCGCAAGGAAATGATCGAAATTCAGGTGAACGAACGACGACATGAAGAGCTGGTACACGTGGAAGTCCTGAAGGTCGATCTGAAGGCTCGAACGTAATGACGGGTAAACCGAGATGAGATACTCGATGATGGTCGTGATCGCCGGGATAATAAGCACGACGGCGAGGTATACGGAAAAGAGCCTGATGTTGATGGTCGATCGGAATTCCTTAACCTTTGTAAAAATGTTCATGGTCCGTGGCAGGTCTCTTCCCTGCTTTGATCCATACATCGGTTCCGTTGGGATAAAAAGAGAGGGTTACCCGGCCCTGTGGCGATCCCGCACTACAACCGGATTATTCCGACAACCGGACGATCCGGCATTTCTATCCGGGGTTACATCTTCATAATGCAGGGAGGTAATCATTTTTCGAATAAAACGAAGACGGATCCGGGCGGCATCCCTCTTTTTTTAAGGTCCTGCCCCTGAAAAAACGGGAGGGGTGGGATCGCAGGAACGTGCCTGTTTACCCTCCTATCATGGTAGTATCTTAACAGAGTAATGAGATACCTGATAGGTGCGGGTGTTTACGCACCGTATGGCACAACGCACAAAACGTATTCCGGGGGCACGGCCCTTCCTGAAATGGGCCGGGGGGAAATCACAGTTACTCGGCGAGTTTTGCAAATATCTGCCGGCAGGAAATTTAAAAAACAAAACGATCACGCGCTATGTCGAGCCCTTCCTCGGTGGCGGCGCGGTCTTCTTTTATCTCAGCCGGAGGTTTTCATTTGAGCAGTGCACTGTCTGCGATGTCAACGAGGAACTGATCCTGACCTACCGGGTGATCCGGAAATCCCTCCATCACCTGATCGGCGAACTTGAAACACTGGAATCCGCATACCGGGCAAAAAACGAGCGGCAGAAAGAATTGTATTATTATGAGATCCGGGACGCATTCAACCGGGTCCGGCCGATAATCAATTTCCAGTACTACAATGCCCGGTGGATCGAGCGGGCGGCGCAGATTATTTTTCTCAACCACACCTGTTACAACGGCCTGTTCCGCGTCAACCGGAACGGCGGGTTCAATGTCCCGTTCGGAAGATACAGGAACCCGGAGATTCTCAGCGTGGATAATCTTGTGGAGGTTGCGGCGCTGCTCGAAAGCACCCGGATTATCCGTGGAGATTTTACGCAGTGCAGGAAGTATGTGGATGACCAAACCTTCGTGTACTTCGATCCACCTTACCGTCCGCTGAACGTAACCTCCTCCTTTACCTCCTATTCACGGAACGGTTTTTCTGAAAATGACCAGAGACGGCTCGCGAAGCTTTTCAAAGAACTTGACCGGAAAGGAGCAACGATCATGCTGAGCAATTCCGATCCCGGAAACGAGAAACCCGGGGATTCCTTTTTTGACGATCTTTATGACGGGTACACCATCCGGCGGGTTCCTGCGAAGCGGATGATCAACTGCAACGGTGCCCGGCGCGGGACGGTGAACGAACTTCTTATCACCAACTACGGGACAAAGGGAGCGTAACGGTTTCCCTATGTACCTATCATCATTCCCCGGGGCTCGCCAGAGCACGGGACCGGGAGATCTGGGGGCAATCCAAATCCGGTTTCGTTCAGGTTGCAACTCCGGATCCGGATCGGACCGGCCCGTATTATGGTTTTTTCGGGGTCTTTTCAGACTGCCCTACCCGCTGTCCGACGAGCTGCTTCCGGTTGAGCGCCCGGGGATCGCCGGGTTTTACTGCCAGTGCCCGGTCAAACGCCTCACAGGCTTGGTCATACTGCTGCTGGTCTTGTGGATGAGCCCCTTGTTGTTCCAGACCGCCGCGTTGAGCGGATCGATCACGATCGCGTGACCATAGGCTTCGAGTGCCAGCGGGTACCTGCCGAGGCGGGTATAAGCCTGAGCGAGGTAATACCAGCTCCGGGTGCTCTCCGGGTTGAGGGCAAGCACCCGGCGGAACGCGACGATCGCCTCCTCATTTTTCTGGCTGCGGTACAGGTCAGTCCCGGTCCGGTACCAGAACAGGCATGCATCTTGCGGGGACCGGACTTTCCTGTCGAGCCGGCGTGCATAGATCCGGCTCTTCTTTGAGAGAAAGATCGCCCCCCCGTACATGCGCCGCATGATCGAGAGGTTGAGGGCCAGCCGCGTTGCCCGGATAAATGCCTTCTTTCCGCTGTTTACCTTCCCCAAGTTGATAAGGACAAGGCTCTTGCAGAACCACGAGAGCATATGCCGGGGGTCAAGCGAGAGCGCGAGGTCAAATGCCTGAAGTGCGATCTCGTATGAACCATCCCGGCTGTGCATGACCGCCTTGTTGTACCATGCGGCTGCAAGCGCCGAGTCGATAGTGACAGCCTGCTCGAACGAGAGGAGGGCGTCCTGGTTCCGGTTCATCTGCTGGAGGACGACGCCGCGGTTGTGCCAGGCCGCCGCCAGCTGCGGGTTCCGCCCGATGGCCTCATCGTAGGCCGCGAGTTCCTCATCAAAGAGATACATCCGGTGGTACGTGAGCGCCTTTGCCATCCAGACCGGGGCCGAACGGGTGTCCAGCGCAGCAGCACGGCTGAACGAGGCAATCGCGGCTTCGTACTGCCCGAGGTCGTTTTCTGCGAGTCCCCGGTTGAACCACACCGCCATCATGCCAGGATCAATATTCGTCGCGTTGGTGTAGGAGATGATCGCCTCCTGGTACCGTCCCAGTGCATCAAGTGCCATCCCCCGGCTAAACCAGAGGAGAGCGGACTGCCGGTCCTGTTTAATCTCCTCATCGCATGCATGCACGGCATCCTCAAAGTGGTTGGACCGCAACAGGTCGAACGCCCGGGTGCTGTAGTCTCTGGTCATGTTCGGGTTGCCCGTGGTTATACGTGGCACGCCCGTGATGCGGTTTTCCAGCCGACAGGAGAACCGGAACACCGGGCCCTCGGCATACCAGGCCGCCGCACAGTCCGGATTGAGCGCAAGCGCCTGGTCGAATGCCAGCATCGCCGCTTCGTGCCTGCCTAACTTGCCAAGGACCGTGCCCTTGCCAATCCATGCATCCGGCAAGGCGGGATCGAGGTCGAGGGCTTGTTTAAAAAGCCGGAGTGCCTCCGGGAAGCTGCCCAGTTCGCATAATACCGCTGCTTTGCCGGCAACCGCCGGGGCAAAATTTTTATCGACAGCAAGGGCGTGGTCAAAGGCTGCCACGGCCCGGTTGTACTCCTTCTCTTCAATGCAGGCAGTACCAAGTATGGTCAGCGCGACCAAGTTTATGGGTTCGAGAATGAGGACCTTCTGGCAGTTCTCCTCTGCCCGCGGGTAATCCGCAAGCTCGAACGCGACCATGCCAAGACCCAGCAGGGCCGCCACGGTCTCCGGCGCATGCAGGAGGGCGGTCTCGTATGCCTCGCGGGCACTCTCGTACCGTTCCAGAGTACGCAGGGCATCCCCCTTCCCGATCCAGACAAGAGGGTTCTTTTCGTCATTGTTGAGCGCCCGGTTGTATGACGGGACGGCTTCTTCGTCCCGGCCGAGGAAATGGAGTGCGAGACCGCGGCTGTACCAGATATAGGGGTTCTTATCATCAAGGGCGAGTGCCCGGTCGAAT